>JBJYXQ010000393.1:11728-13727 GCA_046260035.1 Anaerolineae bacterium | reverse complement strand
GAACCCACCCGCCAGGCTATCATGCAGACCTGTGGTCGGCAGTGCATAAGCGCCAACACGCTCAACAAGGCGCGCAAGCTCGCCAAAGCCACGTCAGACCTGGACGATCTGCTGGCGCAGTTGAACCAGGCGCATATCGGTGGAGGGCACTTGCACCGCGAAGGCGATGTCATCCACGGCACATACACCCGCTGCTACTGCGGATCGGTAAGCCACGCCAAAGAGCCGCTCTCACCCACTTATTGCCAGTGCTCCTGCGGCTGGTATCGGCAACTCTTCGAAACGCTCCTGGAAAAACCGGTCGCGGTAGAACTCGTCAGTTCCATCATCCAGGGGGACGAAAGCTGCCGTTTCTTGATCCATATCCAGCCTACAAAAGGAGAATCACGATGAAACACGAAATCGGTATCACCCAACCACCCTATCTGGTCGAAGACTGGCCGGGCAAGTACGACGTTTTCTCCTGGCTGGAATACGTCATTACCGTGCCCAATCCCATCTTTCTGGTCACCACGCGCAAGGCCAACGGTGCAGCGAACGCCAACCTCCATTCTTGGGGATTTTTGGTAGGCGAAGGCGAGCACTACTCGTCGCTGCTGGCGATGCTCAATTACACGCACACCTACGCCAACATCCTTCGCGAGGGCGAATGGTGCCTCAACTTCCCCTCGGTTGATCTGCACCCGCAGTGCTCTGAGACCATCGCATGCAACGGGCCGGATAACGATGAAATCATCGACGCCGGTCTAACCGTCGAAACGGCACAGACCGTGCAAGCCCCACGCATCGCCGAGTGCGCCATCAACGTGGAGTGCAAGCTCGCGTGGCATCGCCCTTTGTATGAAGGCAGCCAATGGCACTTGTTCTTGGGACACGTGCAGCACGTGGCGATGACCGAGGATGCGATGGTCGTCACGCCGGAGCAGCGCATCGAGAATCTAGGGTTGATGTACAACGTGCGCGGCACGGTCAACCCGCTCAACGGCCACTATTACGGGCCAAACACGCTAGGGCTACTCAACAAAGTGCTCCGCATCACGCCGGATGTGCCGGGCGTCAACCAAACCTGACAGGTTTCAGAAAACCTGTCAGGTTTGAAGGTTATCACGAAAGGAGAAAATGATGGAACCCAAGTTTGTTGATCGAAAAGCGTTTACTGTTATGGGCATCTTAGTTCATGCGATGCCGGACAAGGTGAATTACGGAGCCGTTTGGGAAGATCAGTTCATGCCGCACCACGATCAAATCAAAGCGCATAGCACGGATCAAGCCTATTACGGCGTCTGGTTCCCGCATCATGAGGATGGCGTTCCCGACTACATCGCCGGGATGGCCGTATCGGAGGCTGCACCCATCCCCGAAGGCGTGACCGCACGAGAAGTTCCGGCGTCACGCTACGCAGTATTTGAGTGCACGATGGAGACTATCGGCCAGACCTACGGCTACATCTATGGCACCTGGCTGGAGGCCTCACCTTACGAGTTCCCGCCGGGCTGCGCCGACTTCGAGTACTACCCGCCGGAAGGCAGCGAAGGCACGCCCGCCGTCTACATCCCTATCCGCGAGAAGGCGACGCAATGACCACACAGGCAGACCACCACATCGGCCCTATGCGCGTGCTGACCATGCGCGAACAGCCGTTCTTCTACGTCGCCTGCCCACCGACACCAATGCCTGCGCTCGACGAGGAGCTTAACCGCTTGATGCCATTGCTGGGAGCGGCACAGGAAGAAGCGCACGTCACCGGCGACGCGCCGGTCATCGTCCGTTACTTCCCTACCGGTGAAGCGGACCTCTACGAGATGGAAGCCGGCGTCCCGGTCAAACCCGGTACACAGCCTGCCGGTGAAGCGCAGGTGAAGACCCTGCCACCCTATCGCTGTGCGGCGCTCCTCTACTGGGGCAGCCTGGAACACATCGGGGAAGCCTATGGCGCGCTGAACCAGGCCATCAAAGAAGCCGGGCTGGAGCAAACTGGCGAAGGCCAGGAATGGTACTA
>JBJYXQ010000393.1:3606-11628 GCA_046260035.1 Anaerolineae bacterium | reverse complement strand
TGCCGGAGATGGAGCGCCTGTTCAACAATCACTTCGCCAAAGACGAATTTCCGGCGCGGATGACGGCGACGACGGAGTTCATCGACGACGACTGCCTGATCATGATTGACGGCATCGCCTACAAAGCCAACGCGGGAGGTCAGGATGATTGAGTTACCAGAAGCCATCGTCATTGCGCAACAGATGGACGCCACGCTCAAGGGCAAGCGCATCGTTTCCGGTGATCGGGGCAACGCGTCACACAAGTTCGCCTTCTCCAGCGGCACGTCGGAAGAGTATGCGGCGATTTTCGCAGGACAAACGATCGGCGGAACAACCGCACAGGGCATGTCCATCCTGACGGAAATCGGTGCGGACCACACGCTGGTACTCGGCTGCGGCGGCGAGCGCATCCTCCTCCACGAGAGCGAACAAACGCTGCCCAAAAAGTACCAGCTCTTTCTCCACTTCGATGGCGATGCTTACCTGACCGTCACCATCTCCGGCTGGGGCAACACGCTCCTTCTGCCGCGCGCCGAAGCCGGGCAACACCAACACGTTCAAGAGGATCGCATCACGCCCATGGACGAGGCTTTCACCTGGGACTACTTCCGCCAACTGTTCGAATCGCTGGCAGAGGGCAGCAAGGCTAGCCTCAAATATTTCATCATTAGCAAACCAGGCCTATGGGGCATCGGGAACGGGTGTCTGCAAGACATTCTCTTCCACGCAAAGCTCCATCCGAAGCGGCGTGCTATCGAAACGTCGGAAGAGGAACGGCGCGCACTGTACACCAGCATCCGCGAGACTCTGCAACGCATCGTGGATCAAGGTGGGCGCCACGACGAAGTTGATCTGTACGGGCAGCCCGGCGGCTACCAACGCATCCTCTACAGCAAAAGTGTGGGCGAACCTTGTCCCAACTGCGGCACGCCCATCGAAAAAGCGTCCTATCTCGGTGGCAGCGTCTACTTCTGCCCGGCGTGCCAGAGCAATACGCCGTAAAGGAGAATCGCGATGAAAATCATCGATCTCACGCCAGAATACGAATCCACCTACTTATGCTGTCTCAAAGACTGGGAATTGGAACCGGAACTGCAAGCCGGGCGCGAGCGCAAGCGTGCGTGGTACACGGCGATGCAGGATAAGGGCCTGCGCGTCAAACTGGCTCTCGATGACGACGGTCAAGCCATCGGTATGATCCAATATCTGCCGGCAGACTATGCCCGCGTGGAAGGCCACGACCTGATTTTCATCCAGTGCATCTGGGTCCACGGCTACGAAGAGGGGATGGGCAACGTCCAGGGACAGGGAGCCGGAACGGCGCTGCTCCAAGCCGCCGAGGATGACGCCAGAGCATGTGGCGCCAAGGGCATGGTCGCCTGGGGCCTCATCTACCCACACTGGATGCCTGCCGCCTGGTACAAGAAACACGGCTACGTCGAAGCCGACCGGCTGCCCTACGACGCGCTCGTCTGGAAACCGTTCACAGAAGACGCTGACGCGCCACGCTGGCTGCGTCCGCGCAAGCCGCCCGCGCCCGTGCCGGGCAAAGTCGTCGTGACCGCGTTCGTCACCCACTGGTGCCCCGGCCTCTCCAAAGCCTCCGATGCCGAGCGTGCCGCTGCCGAATTCGGGGACCGCGTCGTCTTTCAGGAGATCGACACCTCTGATCCCGCCGTGCTGCACGAATGGGGCATCGAATCCGCGCTGTACATCGACGATGAGTGCATCAATGCCGGAATAACAGACTATCCGCCACCGACTTACGAGGGGATCAAGCAAAAGATCCAACAACATCTAGAAAGGATCACATAAATGGTCAACTATCGCATCATCGAACGCCCCGCCTTTGATGTCCTTGGCAAAAAGGGCTGGATCGCCGAACAGGATGACTTTGGCCGCGTCTGGGAGCAATGCAAAGCGGAAGGCGTGTTCGCTACTTTCGAGGCCCTCACCGGCTGGAAACCCGGCCCGCAGACCAACGGTCAGACGTTGGGCATCTCGCGCGTGGAAAACGACCCCGCCAACCGCGACTTTTACTATATGATCGCCGTCGAAGTTCCGCCGGGCGTCACCCACCCCAACCTGGAACACTACCAGGTGTCAGCCTCTGAGTGGGCCGTCTTCGAATGCCACGGCAAAGTCCCGGAGGCCATCGTCGAAGCCGAGATGTTCGCCTTTATGGAGTGGCTGCCCGCTTCGGACTACACCCACGCCCTCGCACCCGAAATGGAGGTCTACTATCCCGGCGAGAGCGGCGACGACTATTACTGCGAGTTCTGGCTGCCAATCACGCCGAAGGTCTGAGCGAATATACCATTTCGGAGTATAATGAAGCAAATATACCTCGCTGTGGTCGGTTTCCCGACCGTGCCACTTTTGGATAAATCGGTTATAGTGTGGGAGGAAAACGATGTACAGGCAACTATCGGGATTTTGGCGTCATGGGCGGCGCACCGTCAGCGCCGTTAAGGACAAGGAACTTCATTACTGGAGCATGTGGATGCGCGGCATCTCCGTGCTGCTGATTTTACTAGCGACCGGCGGCTGGATAGCTCCGGTCGCTGTTGTTGCCGCGCCATCGACGCCTGCTGGCGGCGCGACCTTCAACATCACGTGGTCGACAGGCTGCGAGACGCCTCCCGCCGAGGCCGTGACCGCGCTGGACTACGCCGCCGGCCTCTGGGGGACGTGGATTTCCTCCACCGTCCCCATCTCCGTGACCGTTTGCTGGACAAACGCCCTGGGCATCGGCGATGCACTGGGTACCGGTGTGCCAGCTAAATACGCCACTAATTTCTCCAACGCCCCTTTGATGAACACGGCTTATCCTGTTGCGTTAGCCAACGCCCTCAGCGGCAGCGATTTGTATCCAGCACTGGGTGATATGACGCTGCAATTCAAATCAGACCAAGACTGGTCTTATGTAACCACGACAACGCACCTCGCCGCCCCCGCTGCCGGTGAAGACTTCGTCAGCGTTGCGCTGCACGAACTGGCCCACGGCCTGGGCTTCATCGGCAATATGTATGAAGAGTACGGCGTTGGCTTTTGCGGCGGCTATCTTTACCCCTGCCCTACTCCCTACGATTGGTTTGCTGTGGACAGTACCGGCGTCCGACTACTTGATTCGCCAACGCCCCTTGTCCTAGGCGCGCTTCTCAAGAGTGACGCCAACTTCGGCGGCCCGAACGCCGTCGCCGCCAATGGTGGGATGACGGCCAAACTCTATACACCGGCGACTTTTTATCTCGGCACCAGCCTCTCCCATCTAGACCAGACCACCTACCACTATAGCGAAAACGATTTGATGACGCCGATTTACGACGGCGGCGCTATCCGCTACCCCGGCCCGGTGACGTTAGGCATCTTCCAGGATATGGGCTGGCTGCGCGCCGATGGCACCCCCAACGTCGTCACGTCCGCCCCGTGGATCGTGGGCGCGGGACAGATCGTCACCTTGACCGGCGACCTCGTCTGGGCAAGCTACGCCGGGCAGCCGGTCACCTACACCTGGACAGCAGCGGATCAGGTCACCGTCACCCACCCCGGTCTGGCTGCCACAGACAGCGTCACCTTCACCTGGGACACGCCGGGCGAAAAGCGAATCACGCTCACCGCCACGGATGGTGTCACATCTGCTCATGCCACGCGCGCGCTGCTCGTCTACAATGTCGCTGCGAGTGGCGCAACGCAGGGTGACACAAACCAAGCCTACACCTTCAACGCCGCCATCTCACCCGAAATCCTGAACCTTCCCATCACCTACACATGGGAAGCAACAGACAAAGCCCCCATCGTCCATGCCAACCTCTACCAAACCACCGACAGCGCCGCCCTTACCTGGACCATGCCGGGCACAAAAACCATCACCGTCACCGCCGCCATCGCCGGAGCGGCGACACAATCGACGCACCTGATTGATGTTGAAGGGCTGGTATTGGACAAATTCATCTTTCTGCCCTTGGTACTGCGGCAATAAGGAGTGTTATTAATGAACAGACGAAAACCATCAGTATGGGACATAGCAAGTGTTGTATTGATTATCGTTGGCGGGCTTGTATTACTGCCGGGCGCGACGCCGCACCCGGCGCTGGCACAGCCGCCGCTCGACCCTGAAGCCCCCCCCGCCATCAACGCCATCGCCGATAGCAGTACGCCCACCTCGATCACGACAGACGCGGACGGCTACACCATCTGGACTTACGAGTATCCCAGTTCCTGGTGCGTGATGTATTCGCGCATCCGCTGGCCCTTCGACCTCGGCGGGCAGGATCCCAGCGAGTTAAGCGAGACGACCCTCACCCTCTCCTTTGGAGAGTCTCCCTACGTTCTCGACGAGAACGGAGATCCTCGCTACTCCAATCCCACTTGGGCTGTGGCGCTCAACGGCAAACCCGGCGCGTGGGTGGATGGTGACTTCACCGGAGAGTGGAACATCATCGGCGCGGTCTATACGACGCCAACGTGGCCCTATCCGGTCCCGGTGGAGCAGGAGATCTTCATCGATCACTCCGAATTGATCGATGGCGAGAACAATCTCTGGTTCCAGCAGCAAGATTTCTGCGGCTGTTCAGGACTAGAAGACTGTGCCTGCACGTGCTACGAACTAACCAAGCTGCAACTGCGCGCGCGGGTCCAACTGGGCGTCAAAGATAAGTCGCCCGAACCTGGCGCGCGCAACGTCAGCGTGCAGCAGAGCATGCCCCCTACAGCAATGCAGAGCCTGCACGCCGGAGCGACGACCGATTCCGAGATCCGCGTTCGCTTCACCACCGTCGTTTCTGCGAACACAGTGAACAAGCAGACATTCCAGGTGTACTACCTGAACGATAAGAAAGAGCCGGTCTATGTGCCTGGGGAGCCACGCCGCCTCTCCGATGTCGAATACGTCTTCGTACCCGATGCGCCGCTGCGGGACGGCATCCGCTACCAGGTGAGTGTCTGGGGTGAGATGGATGAACAGCCCTACCATCCTGGCGAGTGGGTGCAGGACTTGAGCGGCGGCCCTATGGAAACCGGCGCGCACTGGGACTTTTGGACGCTCCCGCAACTCGATGTGCGGCTGGAACCGGTGCAGGTGCTCGAAGACGAGGCGCTCGTCGTCGGCAAACCCACCGTGCTGCGCGTGTACCTCTCCCACGCCAATTTCTATCCCGATGTGTATTACAAGGATTTGTGGGACTACGTGGATGTGCAGGATATCCAACTCACCTGGCGCTCCCCATCGGGAAGCCACGTCAATACCGTCTCCTGGCGCGCCGACGAGACGAACTGGCAGTTCGCCTATGAACCGGAGACGGCACGCCGTTACCGTCTCAACGACAAGTTCAGGCGGCTGGCTTCGCAGGATAGCGTCAACTACTTCGGCTTTAGGCCTGAAGAAACCGGCTACTACTGGCTCCGCGCGCAGGTCACGGTGGTCGACAGTCATGGCGAAGAACAGCCCTTCGTCGACCTGGTCACGCCGGACGTTGTCCAGACGCGCTGGCTCACCATTCACTCGCGCGCGCTGGCGGTCGGGTCGGATTACGGCAAGAAAGGGACGGTCAACTTGAGCAGCGTTGCCCTGGGGCATCGCAGCGGCGTGCAGGCCATCTACCCGGTCCCCAACGTGCGGTTGGCGCAACCGGCTAACGCCATTCCCTATTACCAGATAGTGACCAGGCAGTACGGTCTGGTTAGCTTCCTTATGGATTGGAAGGCGGAGCCTGCCGGGACCTATTATCTGATGGAGTCTCTGGTTCAGATGAACACGCTGTGCCTAGCTAGTTCAGGCTGTGACATGATGATCGGCTATGTACCTGGTGCATGGTTGGATATGCCTGGATTGACCGCACCGAAGCAGGTATGGTACGGCATGCTGGTGCAGAGCGATGGCTACAGCGACCCCTTCCGTTACATCGTCGCCCATGAGGGCGGTCACCTCTACGGCTTTGAACACGACACAGATCAGGGCGGGCAAGGCTACGACGTACGGCACAGAACTGACCGCCGCATCAGCACTGCGTTAATGGAGCCACACAGTCAGAAGACACTGAATACCATCCACAGCTTTATGAACATTGATCCGGTAGAATCGCCACCGCCCGAGCGACTATGGATTGAATGGAAAAACTATGGGTCTCTGCGGAGCCGCCTCACGACCGCTTCGCAGGCATTCTACCAGACCACACTGGACGACCCACTGCTGCTGGCGACCGGCATCATCACACCTACCACCGGCGATATACAACTCGCGCCATGGTATCAGCTTGAACCCGGTGACTTCGACGCGCCCGCATCCGGTCCATATCGCCTCGTATTCCTCGATAGCGGGGGGCAGGAGATCATCGGATACACACGCGCGTTTAGCAGCGCCACGACGCTGCAACCGGCGAGCCGGAACGGCTGGGATTTGCCTCCCGACGCACCTACCTTTTTCACGCTCAAAGTTCCCTATCCGGCAACGACGGCGCGCATCCAGATTCGCCGCAACAGCGACGATGCGCTGCTGGCCGAACGGACGTTGAGCGCCAGCGCACCCGGCATCACCATCACCCCGCCGCTGAGCACCACCTGGACCGGCCCGCAGCCCATCGCCTGGCAGACAGACCCCGGCGAAACCCGCCAGTACCTCGTGCAGGTCTCCACCGACAACGGCGCGACCTGGGAAGCGCAAGCCATCTATTGGCCCGGCACGGTCTACACCCTCGAGACGGCGAGTATGCTCAACACCACGCAGGCATTCGTCCGTGTGCTCGCCACCGACGGCCTCAATACCGCCACTGACACCGCCGGGCCGTTCACCATCGACAACCCTGTGAGCGTAGACTACGTCTCCCCCGCGCCAGACGCGACGAACGTCAACGTGGACCAACCACTGTATGCCGGTTTCCGCGCGGATATGGACGCCACGACCATCAACAGCGCCACCTTCACCCTCTCCGGTGGGCCTTACGGAACGGTGCGCGGCCTCATCCGCTACGACGACGAGAGCCGCGAGGCCACGTTCATCCCGCAGACCCGGCTGGCCTACAGCACGACGTACACCGCGCACGTCAGCGCCGCCATTCAAACCCTTGACGGCACGCCGCTCAGCACCGGCGCAACCTGGAGCTTTACCACAGAAGCGGACTTCAACCCACCGCGCCCGCGCCTGCTCTCACCGCCACACGGCGCGCTCAACGTACCGCTGAACACAATCGTCGCCGTGATGTGGGATCACCCGCTGGACGCCAGCACACTGACGACGGCGACGTTCCAGATGGCGGAGATGCGCGGCGCTCCCGTCACTGGCAGCGTGGCCTACGACGCCGCCGAGCAAATGGCAACGTTCACGCCAAACGCGCTCCTCGCGCCGTACACGACCTACGTCGTCACCCTCACCGCCGGCATCAGCAACACCCTGGGCAACGCCACGTTCGATCCGACCGTCTGGGCCTTCACCACCGGCAATACGACCCCGACACTGGCTCTCACCGGCAGTTACGCGGATTGGGGAGAGGATGCGGATGACGACGGCTTATACGAATACCTCGTCATCCGTGTGGGCGTGGGGGTCACTGCGACCGGCGATTACGTGCTGTCCGGCTCGCTGGTCGACACAGACGGCGGCGAGATCGCCTGGACCTACATCACCCCCACCCTGACGGCTGGCGCGCACTTCCTCGATCTGGCCTTCGACGGAACCGCCATTGGCGGGCATGGCGCGGACGGCCCGTACATCCTCACCGACCTGACGTTGACGCGCGGCATGGCATCCACATCCAAGCACGACGCCTACCGCACCTTCGCCTATCCCGTTGCCCGTTTCCCGGCCCCGCTGCGCTTCGGCGGTTTGCCCGACGTGCTGCTCATCCCTGGGACAACGACGCTCGATGCCTTCAACGTTCACAATTACGTGCAGCACATCACCCGCACCGCTGATCAAATCAGCTACACGGTGATGTTCAACGCCAATCCCAAGATGGACGTCGCCTTGCAGACATCGGGTGAAGTGGTCCTCTCACCCGAAGCATACTGGCAGGATAGCACTTTCGTCACCATCCGCGCCAGCGA
>JBJYXQ010000393.1:1744-3506 GCA_046260035.1 Anaerolineae bacterium | reverse complement strand
TCGGCTGGAGACGCTACTCGTGGACATACACGGAAGGCGATCCGCCGCCAGACGGCTTTGGCCAGTACCAGTGGGCCACCAGCGAATGCCGCGCCTACGCTGGGCAGCAAAGCGCGTGGGCTTACGGCGGCGGTGATGACGGCGAACTCCTGCCATGTGGCGCGGCGTATCCCGATGCCTACTCGTTAGGCACGGAGATGTACCAAACGACGCCCATCAATCTCAAATACGTCGCCAAAGGTGAATACAGCGCCAAGGTTTGGACCAACCTGGCGCCGGACGATAAGGTCTGTCTCAAAGTGGCCGTTATCGAGTCCGAATCTTGTTTTGGTGACTGGCCGACCGGTGATTATTACGGCGTCTGCCGCACCGGCACGACAAACGGTTGGGAAAACCTGACCCTCGACTTGGCGAACGTGCCCACGCTCGGTAACGTGCTGGGCCAGGAGCATGTGTGTGTGCAAGTTGCTTTTGAGGCGGACATCGGCGATTCGCGTCCCGAAGGCGCTTACGTGGATGACGTGAGTATGGATATCTGCCCGGAGGGATTGACCGATAACTGCGCCGGATCGGCGGGTGTGGCCCCACCCACAACTACACTCCTGATCGAAGGAAACATCGGCGGCTACCCAGAGGCCGTCGATGAAGTGGCACTGGCAGTGGATGACGCCGGACGCGTGTATGCCCTGTGGACGGGGAAGCTCAATCCCGCATTCAACGACTACGTCTTCTACAGCAGTTCGCCCGACGGCATCACCTGGACGCCCTACCAGATTCTCAGCTACTGGGGCGGACGCGAACCGCAGATCGCTGTGGACAACGTGCACGGGCGCGTCCACCTGGCCTACGCCAACGACGACGGCATCATCCACCACACCATCGAGAACGGCGTCGTCTCCGCGCCGGAGATCGTCGCGCCACGGCGAACCTACTACCTGCCGGGCTTCGACCTGCCCTCCGGTGGCGTCGCTTGGCCGAGTCTCACTGTCGCCGAAGACACCGGCGTCGCCTATCTGACGTGGGATGAAGTCTATTACGTCAATATAGCCTTTGCCACATACACACTACGCCATCGCACCTGGCATGCCTACTGGAACAACGGAACGTGGAGCGCACCGCTGCGCAAGATCAACGATGAAGACACCTGGGATTCCACCATCGTCGCAGCGCCGGATGGGCAGACGATGCTGGCGTGGTTCCAGCGCTGGCAGCAATCGTCCGGCGGCGGAACCGAGGCAGGCGATCCCATCGTCGCACGGACAGCCTACGGGACGGAGCCAGGCAGCTTACCCTTGCGCCAGGCCACCCACGATCTTTATACCGAGCCGCAGCGCGACGAGTCCATCGTGCTGGCCTACTCCGGCGGCGATGACAGTTTCGTGCTGGCCTCCGATCACTTTATGTGGCCGGGGCACTCCCTCGTCTACCGCTACGTGTGGAAGGACGGCACGTGGTCCGGACCGCTAGACGTGGCAGAGAATGCTTCCGGCTGGGGCGTGCCGTACTACGTCGGCGCGGCAGCAGATACACCGTTGATCCGCTACGTCTACTACGACGTCGATACGTTGATGATGCGCACGGAAACAACCGGTGCGCTCGGCCCGGAGCAGACCGTCGCTAACTACCTGTCCACGCGCGGCTACACCATGACCGGTTACCCACTGGCCTACTTCACCGACGCGGCGGGTGGGCTGCATATGGTTATCTCCGGAGAAAAGAACGGCGTGGCGGGATTCTACTATGTAGAGCCGTAGACTTGACG
>JBJYXQ010000393.1:0-1644 GCA_046260035.1 Anaerolineae bacterium | reverse complement strand
CCGGAGAAAAGAACGGCGTGGCGGGATTCTACTATGTAGAGCCGTAGACTTGACGATATACTGCAGGATCCTATCATTCTCCTTGTGTAATACAATTCCAGGATTCTACTGGTTACAAATACGGCCTAAAGGGCGAGGGCAAAGAGGCATTTTTGTGGCGGGCAAGGCCCCGCCACAAAAATGCCCACTAAAACAACCATTTCAGTGGCATAATAACGCACAAATTTCTCTTGGTCTGCGAGCACGATAAAGCTCTGCAGTATTCTGGATATATTGACAAATAGAACATTCGTGCTATATTTCACCATGAAACCTGGCGACAACAGGTGTCATAGGCTGAATTACCGTTCACCAACACCAACAACATCGCAACATCTCCGTATCAGTTATTGAAAGGGAACACCACGATGTCAGAAAGTGCTACCGAAACCATACTTTCCGCCTTCCTCCCGCCCGTCCGCGACTGGTTCGCGAAAACGTTTGGGGAGCCGACGCCGCCGCAGGCGCAGGGCTGGCCCGCGATCCAACGCGGCGAACACACCCTCATCCTCGCCCCGACCGGCTCCGGCAAGACGCTCTCCGCCTTCCTGTGGGGGATCAACGAACTTTTCCGTGAGTTGGACGAATCGGCGAATCAAGAATCAGCGAATGGGCGAATCAACGAATCAGCGGGCTCCCACTCCAAAATCAAAAATCTAAAATCTAAAATCGAAGAGGGAATTCGTCTGGTCTACATCTCCCCCCTGAAAGCCCTGAACAACGACATCAACCGCAACTTGCGTGTCCCGCTGGCGGGGATTCGCGTCAAGGCTGATGAGATGGGCATCGACCTTCCGCACATCCGCGTGGCCGTACGCTCCGGCGACACCCCGCAGCGCGACCGGCAGGCGATGCTGCGCAAACCACCGCACATCCTCATCACCACGCCGGAATCATTTTATCTGTTGCTCACCAGCCCCAAAGCGCGCGAGATGTTCCGTACCGTTCACACCGTCATCGTGGACGAAATCCACACCCTCGCCGGGAACAAACGTGGCGTCCATCTCGCCCTGAGCCTCGAACGTCTGCAAAACCTTGCAGAACAACCCATCCAACGCATCGGCCTCTCCGCGACCATCGAACCGCTAGACGAAGCCGCGCGCTTCCTCGGTGGGTATGAGTGGAAAGAAGGGAGTATGGAGTACGGAGTACGGAGTAAGGAGCTTCCAGCTTCCAGCAACGAGCAACCAGAGTCCAAAATCCAAAATCTAAAATCCAAAATCCTCGCGCCTCGCCCCGTCACCATCATCGACGCCGCCTATAAAAAGGCTCTGGATTTACGGGTCGTGACGACAGTCGATGACTTCCACAACCTGCCCGGCGACTCAGTGTGGCCGTCCATCATTCCGCGCGTGCTCGACCTGATCCGCGCGCACAACACGACGCTCGTCTTCACCAACAACCGCCGCCTGGCCGAACGCGCGGGCGATTACCTCAACGAACAGTGGAACGCCGAAGCCTCCGGCGAACCTACCGGTCTCATCAGGGATGGCGTCGTCACCGGCGTTGGGCTGATGGCGACGGGCGACGGCACGCGGACCGGGCCAGTCCGCGTACACCACGGCAGCGTCGCCAAAGAGACCCGCCTGGAAATCGAACGCCAGC
>JBJYXQ010000392.1:2643-4620 GCA_046260035.1 Anaerolineae bacterium | reverse complement strand
GCTCAGGTCGCTGTAGACGACACCACATGCGCCGTTGAGAATTTCGTTGAGAACGAGCGCTGTCTGCTGGCCAGACTGGTCGGCGAAATTGTAGAATCCGTCAGCACCGACGATCTCTGCACCGCCGGAGGTCAGCAGCGAGAGCAGGCTGCTGGCATGGGCAGGCAATCCTAGTCCCACTTGCCCGCCAAGGGGATTCGTCGCAGCGCAAGCCGTCCGGCGGAAATCTTCCCAGGTCGCCGTCTCGGGCATATAAGCCAGATCGCTCAGCCAATCGACGTTATAGTACAGCATATAAGTCGCCAGGCCCAAAGGCAGTGCCAGCATCGTATCGTTGACCGAATATAGTGCCTCAGCCATCGGCAGCAAGTCGGCGCCTTCGCGGCGTATGGCTGGCGAAAGATCAGGCGTCGCACCGATCAGTCCAGCGGTGATGTAGGCTTGCAGATCTTTGGGCCACAGAATCACCAGGTCGGGGCGATGTTCGGCAGTAGTCCCATTAATTTTGGCAATAATGTCCTGCTGGTACTCAGTCAGCAGCACGATGTTTGAGGCATTGTCCGCGTTGAACTGATCCGTCAGAGTTTGCAGCGCCTGCGATTCCTCGCCGGTAAAAGCATGCCAGAGAACGATGATATGCTCTTCTTCGGGCAAAGACCGTGCTTCCCCCGCGCACCCCGTCAACAGAAGGAGGATGAGCGCGAGGAATGCCCGTGTTATCCGCTTTGTGTCATTCATAATGTGCTATGCCTCAGCAATAGGTGGACGGCGGAAAGCCTGACGCAGGAGCGTCAACTCCTCCACGTCCATAAAACGTAATGCGATGAGATAAACCGTGCCGCCCGCCACACCAGCAACCAGTACACGGATCAGATAGCCAAGTGCACCCAGAGGAACGATCCCCTTGAGCGCCGACAGTATCAGCACCACGGGCGCGATCATGAGGACCGAAGCGCCCAGCGCTGCCAACGTCGTCCGCTTGATGTGATAGGGGTGCAGACTGCCCACCTTGCGTGAGAAGAGATAGAGCATCAGCAGGGCGTGGGCCATGAGTTTAAACGAGTTTGCCAGGATGAGCGCCCACAGTTGCGGCGGGCCGAACAACGTCGGGACAACGGCCAAGACAACGTAAAGGGCGACCGTCCCCACGCCAACGAGCGCGGGCGTCCATGTATCTTTGCGGGCGTAGAAAGCGAAGACTAACGGCTGGTCGAGCGCCGCAAAAACCAGTCCCAGGATGGAGAAGCGCAGAGCCTCGACCGTGGCGATGGTATCGGAAGGTAAGAACTCACCGCGTTGGAAGATGAGAGCCACGACCGGCTCGCCCATGACGAGTAGAGCCATCGCCGCCGGGATCACGAGGATCAATACCAGGCGCAGCCCTTGTGCCAATGTCGCCCGGAAGGCATCTTCGTCAGCATTGGTCGCGTACCGCGAAAGCGTCGGCAAAATCGCAATCGAGATCGCCGTGACGACTAACCCAAGAGGCAGTTGGATCAACGTGGCGGCATATTTCATCCACGCGATGCCGCTCGGCCCAGTCCGCGAGGCGATGTTGAAACTCAACGCCACGGCAGATTGATCCACCAACAAGCCTAATCCGATCGGTAGATAAAGCTGTCCCATCTTGACCAACGCCGGGTGTAGAGGGAAAGACAGGCGTAGTCGCAGCCGCGCGCCCCGCAAGCCGGGCCACTGGAAGAGCATCTGCACGATGCTGGCGCAGAGCCATCCCACTGCCAATGCACGTGTGTCCAATGTATTGTGTCCGGCGAAAATCACCACAACGACCGTCGCATTGAACACGGCAGCGGTGAACGCAGGCAACGTAAAGCGTTGTAAAGCATACAAGACGCTGGAGAACAGCCCGGCCATGTTGAGGAAGAAGACTGCCGGTGCGGTAATGCGGATCATCGTTGCGGCGAGATCGAGATACTGGGGATCAAGGCCCTTGCCCAACACACGGGCAATCCACGG
>JBJYXQ010000392.1:0-2543 GCA_046260035.1 Anaerolineae bacterium | reverse complement strand
CCGATAAAAATCAAAACCGCCGCGCGTGTGACCTTTTGGGACTCTCCGGTGAATTCCCCACTTTTATATGTCACAGCAGCCTTCAATGCACAATGGCAGGATGGTGTTCCGACTTCCACGCCTCTCAGTATCCGGCAGATGCTTTCCGCCCTGGTTTGTGCGCTGCGTTATTCTACCATCAAGACAAGGCTTTGCAACAGATACTTCCTTTTGACGAAACTCGCAAACATCTTATACTTGTGCCCATCGCAATGCACATCACCGAATGACCTATCCAAGGGAACACATTTCAAAATCATGCCAGAATTCACGGTCGCTCACTGGGTTCTACTCACGCAGATCATCCTCGGCGCTTCGATTTTCGCTGCGCTATGGTCGTACGTGTCCATCCCGTGGGGAGCGCCTTGGGTTCCGTCGTCGTTCAGCACGGTTCGGAAGATGCTGTCGATGGCAGAGCTTCAACCGGGTCAGGTGCTCGTCGATTTAGGAGCAGGGGATGGCCGCATCGTGATGACCGCAGCCCGTCAATTCAAAGCGCAAGCCATCGGCGTCGAGATAGATCCGCTCCGCTGCGCGATTGCCAATGGACTGATTTTTCTGACCGGCTCACGAAGAAAAGCGCGCGTCATCTGCGGTAACCTATCCTCATACGATTGCAGCGATGCCGATGTGGTGACCCTCTATCTATTGCAGCGCACCAACCAAAAGCTCAAAGAGCAGTTGAGCCAACAACTCAAGCCGGGAGCCAAAATTGTATCCCATACATTCTCGATGGAAGGTTGGGCGCCCATCGCCATTGATGATGACAAAGGCATCTTTGTCTACGAAATAGGAAATACAGAACAGGATGTCCGGACAAAGTTTGTGTAAGTATTGGAGCGTGAAGTCATTCCGGCGCTATCCACGTGATGCCTTCAGGTATTGCGCGACCTTCCCGGCTTCTGTCTCGGCGGGTGGCGCGTCCGACATCGCTTCGGCAATGACCGCGAGATGCTCACAGACCTCAATCGCTTTCGGGACGTTCAGTGCGCGTGGTTGAGCCCCCGCTTTGTGGACAAAGTTATCGCGGTAGATTTTCTCCAACACGTCATCCGGCAGAGCCATCCCACAGATAATCCCATCTTCCGGCGAGCCTAGAAGGAAATCCACCGTTGTGGGGACGCGGAATGTGTCCTGACTTTCTAACCAGCGGAAGACAATGCCAGCGCGGACGTGACCCTCTTCCACGGTCAGGCCACTGGCGATGTCCGTGCCGAAGACGATGCGGTCGGCGTATTTGATGAAGAACTCGCGGCTGGCGTCGACATCGCGCGAGAGATTGTAGAGCATCTCAATGCCCGGTGTGAGATCAAAGCAGACCGTGGGATGGGCATCGAAGAAACGCCCGGCTCGTTCTAAATCTGCCGAGAGGAAGTAGAAGTGGGCAAAGATGATCCTGAGATTCGGGTGTCTGCCGAGCACTTCGTCAACCTCGGCGTAGAGCGTCTCCTTCTGCACGTCGTCCGGGCCGTAACCCCAATTGCGCTCCTTTGCCCAACCGGGGATGCGCTCGGGATCCCAGAACTCTTCTGGGTCATTGACGTGCCAGACGATCGGCAGGTCTACCTCGGCGACGTGCGCCCAGTAATCGGCGAAGTAAGCGTCCGTCACTGGGATATCCATGTGTTGGCGTGAAGTAGGCTTGCCTTCGAGCATCTTGATCCCGTCGCAGCCCATCGCGACAAAGTCATCCACCTGTGCAGCGAGACTGGGCGTTTTGACGCGCCCGGCGGTCAATTGTGCTGCGTGGTTGAGACCGGCAAAGACGTAAAACGTCTCCGGGTGACGCGCTTTCATGTAGAGCGACTGCGCAAGTCCCGCTCCGGCTGCCGGATTTTGGATGGACACCAACGCCATCTTATCAACGCCTGTAGCCTTGAGAATTGCCAATAATCCCGCCTCTTGCGCAATGCTGCCCATGTGGACGTGTCCATCGATAATGTCGTGCATTTTTGAGTTCCACTCGTTCATCTTTGCCTCCTCCGCAATTTATGCCCAACGAGGGCACTTCCCGCGCGCGATGACCACAGCGACGCCCTCTGCCTGCAAGCCGGCCTCGACCGCCGCACGGATGTCGTCACCACAATCGATGTCCGCAATACGCACGGCTTCGACCCCGCACGCCCGCACCAACGCTGCCAGATCCACGGCCTGTTGCGGTGCGCGGCGCGCATCGATGCCGCTGGCCGGATGCGGTTGTCCGCCGGAGAGCGCGGTGGTACCGTTGTCGAGGATGACGACGGTTAGTGGCGCGCCCGTGTGTACCGCATCCACCAATCCGGCCAACCCAGAGTGCAAGAAACCGGAATCGCCCGACAGCGCAACGACGCGCTTTCCCGTACCGCTGCGCTGCTGGCTCACCGCCAGCCCTGCCGCGACGCCGATGCTCGATCCCAGGCTATGTTTGACGTCAAGCAGCGTGTAGGGCGACAGTTGTGCGCGCACCATGCAACCGGGATCGCCGGTGACGATGAAGGCGTCGCGTCCGCCATGTTTTTCCATTG
>JBJYXQ010000391.1:0-10575 GCA_046260035.1 Anaerolineae bacterium | reverse complement strand
AGACCGACAAGGCCATCCTCGCCAACTTCGGCGGGACGGCTTTCGGCGACATTGCTCTTGTTCCCGCGACGCAGCTTAAGCATCCTAAGGGCATCCGCGACGTCGAAGAGTGGTACGTCAGCACGATCGCACGCCGTGAGTACGTGCGTGCGATCTTCGAGCGACAGTGCGAGATTGGGCTGGCTAATCTGGAGAAGCTCTACGCTGTCGTCGGTGACCGCGTATCGGTGGTGATGGTCACAGGCACGGATTTTGGCGCGCAAACCGGGCCGTTCATTTCCCCAAAGACGTACCGGTCGCTCTACCAGCCCTTCCACGTCCGCGTCAACACGTGGATTCACACGCATACGCCGTGGAAAACGTTTATCCACTCCTGCGGCTCCGTGTACGCGCTTATCCCCGATTTCATCGACGCGGGCTTCGACATCCTGAATCCTGTGCAGTGTTCGGCGGCGCACATGGACCCTGCTGTGCTCAAGCAAACCTTTGGCGACCGGATTACGTTCTGGGGTGGGGGTGTGGACACGCAGAAGACGCTGCCCTTCGGCTCGCCCGACGACGTGCGCCGTGAAGTCCGCGAGCGACTACGCATCTTCGCGCCGGGTGGGGGTTTCGTCTTCAATACCATCCACAACGTCCAACCGCTGTCGCCTGTGGCGAACGTTCTCGCGCTCTACGAAACTGTGCGAGAATACGGACAATATCCGATCCTTTGAATCCTGCAACCAAATAACCGGCCATTGATGATGAAACTAACTCATTTCGCTTGGTCTGGATCGCCAGATCCAGACCAGAACGGGGATCTGGCGATCCCCTTGGAGCAATTTGTGATCTACTGAGACTAATGACTATCAGACTGACTGCGAGGAGTCATTTATGACAAGCTCAAACTTTCCTGTCAATCGAGAGTTTTTCGTTTCCTTTTTGATTACGGCAAAACAGCATACCTACGCGGCGCAGGGCGGTGCAAGTGCGGCAGTGACGCCATTGCTGCCCGGCTCGCACCAACTGGAATACCATGTCGGGCAACTCTCGTATCGCGACGTCTACTTCGGTAGTGAGTACTTTGCCGGACAGGAGACTGTCTACTATGACACAACGCCCGTCTGGTCGATGGTCTACGCAGGGGGCGGGCTGAAAAATGTGCCGCGTGACATCCGTGCCGCCGTCAAGACGTCGCAGGTGTACGCTTTCTTGCAAGCCGCGTTACTGCACGCGTCGGCAGAGCACCCATATCGCGGTCCAGCCCTGTGGCAGGCAGCTGATTTTGTCTACAGCAATGAGATTCACGGCGACCTAGAACGCTTTTGGGGCATGGAAGCCATCAGTTACCAGGACGTCGCCGTTTACCAGTTGCATTACAGCGGTGGAATATTGCTATAAGCGTTGACTTCACTACGCCCTGCATTATACTTATGGATAGAGTCTGTGGCCTGAAATACAACTTTGACTGTGTTTTTTCCGTATTAACGTAAGTTGCGGTTTTCATGCCGGGGCTATCTGGCCCTGCCTGAAGATGCGCGCAACCACAGGTTGCGACCTATAGTTGCACAATGTCACATCAATGAGCAAAGGAGGCTAAATAATGAGTAAGAGACCTGGTGGTCAATTAGCGACCCGCCCACTGCACTTTATTTGGATTGCGGATGCGTCAGGTTCGATGCGGGATGATGGAAAAATCCAGGCCCTCAATATGGCGATTCGCGAGGCGATCCCCCACATGCAGAAGGTCGCTTCGGAAAACCCCAACGCACAGGTCCTGGTGCGTGCGATTAAGTTCTCCAGCGGCGCACAATGGCACATCTCCCAGCCCACGCCGGTGGAAGATTTCAAGTGGGTGGATTTGAAGGCCGATGGCGTCACGGATATGGGCAAGGCCCTTACGATGGTCGCTGATCAACTCAAGATCCCCCCGATGACCGATCGCGCTTTGCCACCGGTGCTGGTGATGATCTCCGATGGACAGCCGACCGACAGTTTCGAGAAGGGCTTGCAGAAGTTGATGGATGAGCCGTGGGGCAAGAAGGCCGTGCGTATCGCCATCGCCATCGGCAAGGATGCAGATCAAAGTGTGCTGCAGAAGTTCATCGGCCACAACGAGATCAAGCCATTACAGGCCAACAATCCCGAGGCGCTGGTCAACTACATCAAGTGGGTGTCCACGGCGGTGCTCAAGTCGGCTTCGTCGCCAGCTAGCCAGGCCGCCGCAGCAACCCCTGCGGGCGCAGCCACGCCGCCGCCGATTCCTGTAGCTGCACCGGCCGGCACGCCACCAGTTGGCGCTCCGACCCCGGCAGCTCAGCCTGTGGCAGTACCGGCGGGCACGAATGTTCCTATTCCTACCGTGCCCCCGCCCCTCGACGATTCCAATATCACTGCTGACGACGTCTGGTAGACCAGCCCGCCCGGTAAGCCATAAGGAGCTACTATGGGAAAAGCACCGCAGTGGCCTGCCAATGCTTGGCACGCCAATGGTTGGCGCGTTGTCGGGCGATCGGTCCAGGGAGCTTCGCACGCGCGTGGAGGCATGCCCAACCAGGACGCGATTCAGTGGTTTCCTGATTCCGGTGAAGGGCCGCCACTCATCCTTTCGCTATCCGATGGGCATGGCAGCCCCCGGAATTTCCGCAGCGATGTAGGGGCGCAATGCGCCGTCGAAGCAGCGACGAGCCTGATGCGCGAGTTGTTGTTGGCGGGCCAACCTGATCCCTCCAAGCTATCGACGATCAAACGTACGGCAGAAGAACGCTTGCCGGACGAGGTTGTCCGGCGCTGGCGCGCGGCTGTCGCGCGGCACCTCGATGAGCACCCGATCACCCAAGAGGAATTGGAGACCCTGGAGAAGCGGCGTGACGCTAAGGCGCGCCGGTCTATCGAAAAGGATCCGCAGGTGGCCTACGGCGCGACACTTCTGAGTGTGTTGATCACCTCCGGCTTTATCCTGTATATGCAATTGGGTGATGGGGATATCCT
The DNA here is from genome assembly GCA_046260035.1 of Anaerolineae bacterium. Classification (GTDB taxonomy): domain Bacteria; phylum Chloroflexota; class Anaerolineae; order B4-G1; family SLSP01; genus DSWT01. Next base: position 7,602 of record JBJYXQ010000391.1, on the reverse strand, counting down.
GACTGTGGCGGATAACGGTGAGGTCACGCGTCCTATGACACGTGATCCGCGTCTCATAGCGAACGAAACGACATCGTTGTGTATGCACGATGCCTGGCGTGAGGTGCAGATCAAATTCCAGGCGCTCTATGGCCCACACCCGGCGCTGATTCTGCTTTCCACCGATGGCTATGCCAACTCGTTCGTCAACGAAGAGGCTTTCGTCAAGGTTGGTTCGGATATCCTGGACATCCTACGCACCGACGGCCTTGAGATCGTGGAACAAAGCCTCAGCGACTGGTTGAAAGATGCTTCGCAAGCCGGGAGCGGCGACGATATCACGATGGGCATCGTGTTCCCGGTGTCCATTCTACCTGCGCCAGCCCCTGAGCCTCCGCCTGAGGCACAGCCGCCGAAGCCGCATCGCAAATCGACGCCGCCGCAGACGGTGGCTACACCGAAGGCCGCGCCAAGGTCGACCGTTAAATCGGAGGAGGCGTCTCAGCCGGTTCCCGATGAAGCGCAGCCGTCTACCCCACCAGAGGAAATTGCGCCGCCGGAGGAACCTGCGCCGCCAGAAAAGAAACCTAAGGAAGTGAAAAAGGACAAGGCAGAGGCTCAGGAGAAAGCGCCCGTTCCACCTGAGGCGGCTGCTGAGCCGGAGTCCGACTCATCTGCGGAATCGGCGCCTGAGGACGCCGAAGCTACACCGGCCGCGCCACCGCCAGAAGAAGAACCTGCCGAACCACCGGCGAAGCCCAGGATCGAGCTCATCAAAAACGAGGATCGCCCACGCGAGCCAAGCAAAAAGCTGCCGAATATCTTTTACGATGACTGAGGGGGCGCACGCCCCTGCTAGTGCGTTGCCTGCTGTGTTGCGTGCTGTACATTGCGTGAATATCGCTCACGTAGGATGCAGCACGCAATCTATTTGTGTACCCTTGGATGACAAGTTCCCGTCGGAAGCTGTCATTTCGACTTTCGACCTTTGACCTTTAGCTTTTGACTATTTTAAGTGAACAACGAAACCCGGCAAAAACTCCGCGAGATTGTGGACACGTACGGTCAGAGCGTCGTGGACGACCCACGCCGCTGTAAAGCCTTGCTCCTCGACTACTGCGGGCAGCATCGCCGTGAAATCTACGTGCTCAACGCGGCACAAGAAGAGCGTGTTGCCGATGATTTGCAGGACATCAAGGGCGGTATCCCGCTGCCCGTCTTGGTCGCGCAGCTTACCCGGCGGCTGATGGATAATCGCGCGCTCGCCGAGGATGCTGCACGCTGGGCGGTGGATGCTTGGGCCTACGCATTGCACCTGACCAACGACGAACCGCCGCCAACCGTTGAGTCCTCGCAGCACGCCGCATCCACTCCGAAACCGGTTACGCCTCCACCGTTGCCTGCCACACCGCCGCCACTGTCTGCCACACAATCTCAATCAACCGCGGACCCAATATCCCGCCCGACGTCTCGTCGTGGTGTCGCTCCTGCGGCGAGGGGGCAACAAACGTTCGCATCCACTCGCACGATGGAGGTGTATGGACGTTCGCGCCGTGGCGCCAACGCCAAATGGCGGAAACTCGGTTCAACACCCGGTAGCGTCGCACTTCCTTCGAATTATGTGCTTGGACTACGCTTTTTCAATTTCGCGCTGGACGAACTGGAAACCTGGATCAAGGAGATCCTCCATCCCGATGACGTGGTCTCCTTGGACCTGAATGGCCCCATTGACGATGAGGGTATGGCTGCGCTGCGTGCCTTTCCCAACCTAACCTATCTCGAAGTCGACACCGCCGAGCGTGTGACCAACACAGGTCTCGCCTATCTGGTAGGCTTGCCTAAACTGACCACGCTCCACTTTCCGTGGGCTACCGGCATCACCGACGAGGGCATGGCCTACCTGCGCGCCTTGTCCGAACTGGCCGGCCTGCTGCTGCACTGGGCCGGTATCTCCGATGCCGCACTGCGTTACCTTGAATCGTTGGCAAAGCTTAGCGTCCTTGAATTGCGTGAATGCAAGCATATCACCGGTTCTGGCCTGTTGCACCTTCGTGCTGCGCCCAACCTCACCACACTCGATCTGGCGGGTGTGTCTCAGTTCAATGACACAGGATTGCAGGCCGTCGGCCTTTGTACCGGGTTGACCAAACTCGATCTCTCGCTCTGCCCCCGGATCACCCGTCAGGGGATCGTCCACCTGCGCAACCTGTTCAATTTGACCTATCTCGATCTTTCTCGGAACTCCCAGGTGGATGACAAAGGCGTGATGGCTCTGTGCGAGCTACAACGCCTCTCCACTTTGAACTTGGCGGGAACGACTATCACCGACGTCGGCCTTAGTCATATTGCCGATATTCCCGGCCTGCTCTACCTTGATCTCTCGTACTGTGAACGCGTCACCGACCGGGGTCTGTCTTACCTGCGCCGTCTAAAAAAGCTGGCCTACCTCAATGTTGGTGGATGCAAGCGTATCACCCAGCGTGGGATTGGCAGGCTCTCACGGTCGGGATTGTTCATTATGCAGTGATCCTATGCATGCCGTGCCACGTCGCCAACTCCGTGAGATTGTCGCGCAGTACGGGGAATCCGTTCTGGAAGATCCCCGCCGTTGCCGGGCGTTGCTGCTGGATTTCTGTGGCTCGTATAAGGGCGAGATCAACCTCCTGGTGATGGCTATGCAGGAGAGCATCCCTGCCGACCTGCGCAACGCTTCGCCAGGCATCCCGCAGCCGGTGCTCTTCGGGCGGCTCATCCGCCGCTTGCAGGATGCTTACTTTCTGCCGGAAGATGCCGCACGCTGGGCGGTGGAAACGTGCGCGGAAGCGTTAGGTACCTTGGTGACGGAAGCCAAATCCCGCACCTTTACATCGACATTGCCGGTGGCGCTGCTAGGGCGTTCTAGCTTGCTGGGTGACCGTGAATGGCGCGAACTCGGCGCTATGCCGGGACACGTGGATGTACTGCCCGACTACGAAGTGTGTGTCAGCGCCTACCTGGATGACGCCGGGTTGCAGACGCTGGCGCAGGAATTGCGCGCCTTCGGACCCATCCAGGAGTTGGATCTGCAGCACAGCCCTATCACCGATGCAGGACTGGCGCACGTGTGTGACCTCATCGGTCTGATGAGTCTTGATTTATCGCGCACGGCCGTCACAGACGCGGGGCTGGCTTTGCTGCAGATTCTCGACGCCCTGACCGATCTCAATTTGTGGTGGTGCGAGCAAGTCACGGATGCGGGTCTGGCGCATCTGCCTGCGCTTACCCGTCTGCGCAGTCTGAACCTGGGTCGCTGCACGCAGATAACCGGTGCGGGGATAGCGCATCTGCGTGGTCTTGCTGAACTGCGTAACCTGGGTCTGGCAAGCCTCCAGGTCACGGATGAGGGTCTGGCATCCCTCGGCGATCTTGGTGAGATGGAAGCCCTCGATCTCAGCGATACGCGCATCACCGGGGCAGGGTTGAATGCTCTGCACGGTCTCACCCACCTGGCGCAGCTAAATCTCTTCCATTGCGTCCGGCTTACCAATGGCGGATTGGCGCATCTGCGCGCACTCAAACATCTTGCCGACCTCAACCTTGGCGCGTGTGGCCAGATTACGGATGCGGGCCTGTCGCACATTCGCGCGCTCAACGGGCTGACGGTGCTGAACCTGGAAGCTACTGGTATCACCGACGCGGGCATCGTCTACCTGCATCCTCTGATCGGTCTGACGCGCCTCGATTTGAGTTGGACACACATTACGGATGAAGGATTGGCGCGGCTGAGCGCACTCACCGGATTGACCGATCTGACGCTTGCCGGAGTCCGCATCAGCGATGCAGGACTGGCCCACGCACGCGTCTTTGTTGACCTGACGCGGCTTGATCTCTCGTATACGTCGGTCACGGGTGCAGGATTGAGACATCTCGCCCGGCTGACGGCTTTGACTCGCCTGGATTTGGAGAGCACGCCGGTCACGGATGCGGCGCTCGAACATGTGCGGAATTTGCCGCACCTCACACATTTGTACCTTGGCAGTACTGCCATCACCGATGCGGGGTTGGCGCACTTGGCGGAGCTTGATAGACTGCGTGTATTGGATGTGACAGCTTGTGAGCAGATCACCGAAGCCGGACTGATGCCCCTTCAGCGTCCCGGCCTGCAGATTGTGTGCTAAAATTTATCGCGAAGGTGAAAAAGGAGACTTGTTGATGAATTGGTTCGAACGTGTCCCTAAAGCCGAACTGCACCTCCATCTCGAAGGCGCAATACCCTATCCTGCATTGTGGGATCTCGTCCAGAAATACGGCGGCGCTCCCGATCTGCCCGATCTCGAGGCACTGAAACAAAAATTCGTCTTCCGCGACTTTCCTCACTTCATCGAGATGTGGATCTGGAAGAACCAGTTTTTGCGTGAATACGAAGACTTTACGTTTATTGCGGAGGCCGTCGCCCGCGACTTGGCGCGCCAGAACATCCGCTACGTGGAAGCCTTCTACTCGCCGGCCGATTTCGCCCGTCATGGCCTGGGAGTGCAGCCATTGACCACAGCCATCCGGGCAGGTCTCGCGCGTGTCCCGGAAATCGAAGTCGCCCTCATCACCGACTTCGTGCGCGATCTCGGCCCGGAAACCGCGACCCGCACCCTCGCCCAAGTGTCCGAGGTGCGCGATCAGGGTGTCATCGGTGTGGGCATCGGTGGATCGGAGCAACTGTATCCGCCGGAGCCTTTCGCGGATGTGTACGCGCAGGCGCGCGCGTTGGGTTTCCACACCACTGCTCACGCCGGAGAAGCTGCCGGGGCAGAGAGTATCTGGGGTGCGCTGCATGCGCTGCACGCTGAGCGCATCGGGCACGGGACGCGCGCGGAAGAAGATCCGGCGCTGCTCGACTATCTCGCCGCGCACGCCATCCCGCTGGAGATGTGCCCGCTTTCCAATGTGCGCACGGGCGTGGTGCAATCTTTGCGGGAACATCCCGTGCGGCGCTACTTTGAGCGGGGTATTCTCGTAACAATAAATACGGACGATCCCAGGATGTTCGGCAATACGCTCGCGGAAGAATTCACGCTGCTTGAGCAGCAGCTCGGTTTTTCTCGCGATGATATCCGGACGCTGATCCTGAACGGCATTCGCGCATCCTGGCTGCCCGAAGCGCAGAAAGAGCATCTGAGCACTGCCTTCCGCGCCGATCCGGCGTGGCAGGATTGACTCTGTTTATGAAACGTGAAGCGTGAGGCTTTGTAAAGTATCGCGTCTCACGCATCACGTATTACGCATCACGTAGGAGGTACACTATGCACATTTTGAAAGATGGCCAGACCGTCCAGACAGTGACATCCCGTATGCCCTGCACTGCCGAAAAATTTCTCGGTGGGGGAGGGCAGGGCGAAGTCTATCGTGCAGACCTGGGCGGACAGAAGGTGGCGCTTAAGTGGTATTTCCCGGCGCAGGCCACCGCAGAGCAACGGGCGGCATTGGATATCCTCATTAAGAAAGGGCCGCCGAGTGATAGATTTCTCTGGCCCAGCGAGTTGACCGAGTCCTCGAAGGTACCCGGCTTTGGCTATATCATGCCGTTGCGCGGGCCTCAGTACAAGAGCATCGTCGACTTGATGAAGCGGCAGGCCGAGCCGACCTTCCGTGCGCTGGCGACGGCGGGGTTGGAATTGGCCGACAGCTTCTTGACGTTGCACGCGATGGGCCTCTGTTACCGCGATATTTCATTCGGCAATGTCTTTTTCGAGCCGAACACGGGCGAAGCCCTTATCTGCGACAACGACAACGTCGCCGTCGATGGGGCAACCGAGGGCGGTGTTCTGGGGACACCCCGCTTCATGGCGCCGGAGATCGTGCGCGGCGAGGCGCGCCCCAGTATGCAAACTGACCTCTACTCACTGGCTGTGCTCCTTTTCTATATGCTGATGGTTCACCATCCGCTGGAGGGCAAGCGCGAGAGCAGCATCAAATGCCTCGATTTGCCGGCGATGAACAAACTCTACGGGACCGATCCCCTTTTCATCTTCGATCCCCATGATGACAGCAACCACCCGGTAGAAGGCTTCCACGATAACGCTCTGGCGTTTTGGCCCCTTTATCCGGCCTTTATCCGCGAACTCTTCACCGAGGCGTTTACGGAGGGCTTGCACGATCCGCAGGAACGCATCCGCGAGAGCGAGTGGCGTGGGGCAATGGCGCGGATGCGCGATGCCATCATCTACTGCCCCAAGTGCGGCTCTGAGAATTTCTACAGCGCCGAAAAGCTCAGGGCCACGGGCAATCCCGGTACGTGTTGGGCTTGTAACACGACGCTTGTTCTGCCACCACGCATCCGCATCGATGACGCCATCGTGATGCTGAACTGGGACACCAAACTCTACCCGCACCACGTGGATACTGATCAGTTGTACGATTTCTCCAAACCGATCGCCGAGGTTAACCAGCATCCTAACGACCCGTCGATCTGGGGACTGCGAAATCTCAGCGACGAGAAGTGGGTGATCACCACCGATGACGGCGCGATTCTCGATGTAGACCCAGGGCGCAACGTGAGATTGGCTGTCGGCACGAAAGTCAATTTTGGCAAAAAAGAAGGCGAAATCAGAGTGTAGGGAATTGAAAATTTGGAGATGTCAAATTTGTTGATTTTCCTCTCAATTGTGAGGGTGTGCCAAACAATCAACAAATCTCCAATCAACAAATCTCCAATGAAAGGGGGACTATGAACACAGGCGTTAATCTTCCAAGTTTAGGTAAATATCGCGTGCTGGGCGTGTTGGGCAAGGGGCGTTTTGCCACGGTCTATCGCGCTGAGGACACGAGTATTGGCCGTCTGGTGGCTGTCAAATTCTTCGACCCGCTGCTGTTGCAGGATGAAGCATGGGTCGCCCGTCTGCGCGATAACCTCCAGGCCGTGGCCCGTCTCCAACACCCACATCTAACGCCCATTTACGACATTGGCGAGACGGAGACCGATCTCTACGAGGTGACGCAGTTGGCACGGGATGGAAGTCTGGCCGAAGCGATTGCCGCCCACAGCGGGCAGCGCGTGCCTTGGGACAAGACCCTGCCGTTCCTTAAATCGGTCTGTGAGGCGCTGGATTACGCGCACGGGCAAAGCCTCGTGCACAGCGATCTCAAACCGTCGAACATCCTTATTGATCCACCTGGCGGGCCGCTGGTGATGGACTTTGGATTGACGCGTTTGATGGCGGCTAACAGTGTAGGCATAAGTCGTATCGAAGGCGGTGTGGTGGGCACGCTGGCTTACATCGCGCCGGAGGTGTGGGAAACTGCGCCCGCCGAAATTCCTGCTGACATTTACGCGCTCGGCTGCATCACCTATGAGATGTTGATGGGACAAAAGCTGTTCGCGGATGCCAGCGTGATGCAGGCGATGCACGCGCACGCGCAGGGTCCGCAGTTCCCGCAAACGTGGCCGAGCGACGTACCGGCAGGGATTGCCGGGGTGTTGGGCAAAGCGTTGGCCTTCGATCCCACGACTCGTTATCCCGACGCGATGGCGTTCTGGAATGCGCTGAAGGCGCTTGAGACGCCGATGAGCGCGGGCGCGAAGTTGTCGGTGATGGCCGATCAACTACGCGCCAAAGCCGACGCGGCGTTGAAGGCCGGGAAGCTGCAAGC
>JBJYXQ010000390.1:0-3068 GCA_046260035.1 Anaerolineae bacterium | reverse complement strand
CAGGGATGCGGACGAGACGCCCACGTCCCGCGACGACTTTCTGGCTGAAGGCTGAAGGCTGATTGCTGAGAGCTTACTTTTGAAAGAGGTGCACAATGCGTTTTCTGGATTTAGTTGAACAGCGGTACAGTGTGCGGGCGTACAAGCCCGATCCGGTGACGGAAGAGGATCTCCGCCAGGTGTTGGAAGCGGCGCGCCTTGCGCCGACGGCGGCCAACCGCCAGCCGATTCGCGTGTTGGTGATCAGGGCGGCGGGGCGAGAGGCATCGCTCAAACGTATCTACGGGCGGGACTGGTTTGTTCAGCCACCGTTGGTGCTGCTCGTTTGCGGCGTCGCTGGGGAAGGTTGGGTGCGGAGCGCTGATGAACAATCCTATCTCTACGTGGATGCTGCTATCGTGATGGATCATATGACGCTGGCGGCGACCGATCTGGGCCTGGGCACGTGCTGGATCGCCGCTTTCAACCCGACGGCGGCGCGTGAGGAACTGGGCCTGCCCGACGGCGTGGTTCCGATCATCTTCTCGCCGCTGGGTTATCCCGCCGACAGCCCTGGCTCGAAGAAGCGCAAGGCTGTGGAGGACTTGGTGAAGTACGATCACTGGTAGAGACTCAGTAGATCGGAAATTGACATTCGCAATTCGTAGTAACGACTTCAGTCGTTCTCTTGTCGACTGAAGTCGTTACTACGGTCGAAAATGCCGAGAATAGAAAGTTTCCGGTTTATTTTTCCTTGTATATGGCGATGATCTCACGATTCTCTGGTACGTTTTCTAGAAACGAACGGCGCAAGGTTTCGTCCTCGATGTTATCCGCACGCGCCATGAGGTCGGTATAGGCCGCACGCAATACACTTTCGGCGCGGTCATCTTGGACGGCTTGCAGTATGCGAATGCAGGTGAGATAGACCTGGAATGGGTCGAAACTTTCTCCAAGCGCGACCGGATTCTCCAAGCGTTGCAAAACTGTATCCACGAAAGACACAGCTTCGGCGAAATCTTGCTGCTGGTATGCGATTTGTGCCAAACCGGACAAAGGCTCCACCGCTAAAAACGCGAGATCCAGCGCTTCCCATTCAGCGACGGCTTGTTCATAGGCCTCGCGTGCCTCTTCCAGGCGTCCTAAACTGAGTAGGATGTGCCCGCGTACGGTCAACACGACGCGAAGCGCGTATTTCGTGACAGGCTGGGGCACCTGCTCCGCGATACCATACGCATGCGCGCTATCGCCTTGTCGATGGGTAATCAGCGCCTGGAACGATAGCCGCCGCATCTCACTACTTTCACTACCTGGGAACCGTGCCACCTTTTTGTTGTAAGAAAGTGCGTTGCCGTAATCACCCAGCATATAGTAAATCTGGCTCAAATCGAAACAGGCCCATCTTTTGCCGTGTCCATCTCCGGTCTCGCGGAAAATCGCCAGCGCTCGTTCGGCATGGGCTTTGGCGGTGCCATAGCGTCCTTGCCGCACCATAGTGTGGACAAGCGCGTTGAACGCCCATGCTTCGTCGAAGCGGTTACCGACTTCCTGGCAAAGCTGCAATCCCCGTTCGGCATAGCGTTGCGCCGTTGTGTACTCACCCAACATCGCGACCACAAAACTGAGCATACAATACGCGCGTCCTTCTTCCCTACGATTGCCAACCGTTTGCCACAAGCGCAAGACGTGTTCGTTAGTTTCTTTAGCTTGCGCATAGTATCCATCGGTGACCATTGTCTGGCTGCGCTCGCGCTGAATGTGGGCCTCCATCTCTCGCAAGTCCCATTGACGCGCTAGTTTTAAGGCCCGTGCCAAGAACAGTTCGGGATGGTTGGGCGTATAGGCATCAATTTCGAGATACATATAGCCCCAAGCCTCAAGCTGGTGATCCCCTGCCATCTGTGCCCATTCAATCGCTTGCTGGGCGAATCTGGTGCGTCGCGCGTCGTCCCCACTGCGGCCCGCGTGTACCGCTTGCCGTACAGCAACTTCGGCTTGCCGCTGGGGATCCGCCATCTCGCGGGCCAGCTTCTGCAGGATAGCTAAATCCGCCCCTTGCGCTGCCAGCGCGCCCTGCCACCGGTAGATCTGTTCTCGCGTGAGTAGGATCTGATAGCGTGTTTCCACGTCTGTTTCCGGGAGCAGTGCCAGCGCGCGTGCGAAGTAGGTCAGAGCCTCTGCGTTGGCGTATTGCGCCGCGGCTTGTTCGCCGGCGCGATGCAGGTATGCACTGGCGCGTGCTGCGTCCCCTGCCTGTTCCCAGTGATACGCCAGCAGCCCCAACTGCTCGTCGATGCGTTCCGCATATAGCCGTTCGATGGCGCCGGCGACGCGACGATGGAGGACGCGCCGAACGCGCTGTAGCAGGCCGCCATATGCCGCTTCGAGCGTGAGTTGGTGCTGGAAGATGTACTCCGCTTCGGGCAGCCGTGCCCGCTCGCGGATCAATTGCTCACGTTCCAGCGTCACAAGATGCGCGTCCAGTTCCTCGCGTTCGGCGATGGCTGCCAGTAAGCGTTTGGGGAAAACGCGTCCAATGACAGATGCCAGGTGCAGCACGTGCCGCGCGCCGGCAGGGAGCCGGTCGATGCGCGATCGGAGCACGCCGTACAGCGTTTCCGGGATGCCGATTTCTTCGACATTCTGTTCGACCTCCCACTGACAACTTGCCTCGTGGCATACAATGGCTCCGCTGTGAATCAAGGCTCGCAGGATTTCTTCGATGTAGAAGGGATTGCCTTCACTTCGATCCAGGATCTGGGTTTTCAGAGTCTCCGGCAGCCCTTCGACGGTTTTACGTCCATCCGGTCCAGGCACGGAGAGGAGGAGGTTTTCGAGTAGCGCGTTGCCTTCGGCAGCGGAAAGCGCTGTCAACTGCAGGTCAACGTGGTGGTGTGGGAATGCGCGCATCGCCGTCTCGCGGATTCGCCAGCATCCGTGCTCCCGTTGTGGGCGGAAGACGCAGATCAGTAACAAGGGAACGCGGTCGGTGAGACTGAACAGTCGCTCCAGCAGCGCGAGTGAGGTTGCGTCGGCCCAATGTAGATCCTCGCAGACAATGGCTAACGGGCGGCGCGCTGCGGCGCGTT
>JBJYXQ010000389.1:0-1603 GCA_046260035.1 Anaerolineae bacterium | reverse complement strand
GTGAGCATCATCCCTTCGATACCGATGTTGATGACGGCACAGCGTTCACACATAACACCGCTCAACGCTGCCAGGGTGATGGGGACCGCCCTCAACAGTGTGGCCTGCAACATCCCTGTCATATTCATAGAGTTGTCGCGCGCTGCCCAGGTAAGGAAAGCCAGCACGAACGCCAACACCACGACGCCCAGAATCAAGTACACTTGTTTGAAGCCCTTGGCGAGCTGCCAGGCCCCCAAGAAAACCGCTATAACGGTCAGCAGGTAAAGACCCCCTTGCGTGCTGAAAGTCAGATTACCGATAGGCACCGCCTCGCTCAGTTCAAGATCAAAGGCAAAGGTTGTCCGCTGGCTTCCCGTCGTACCGGGAAGGAAGAGGATGAGCGTCAATGCCGCAAAAACCAGAAAAACAATTCCCCACGTTCGCGCCCGGCGAGTATTTTTCAAATTCTCGTTCATGGCGACCTCCTACATCTGTCCCCAGCCGCGTGTCATCACCACCTCTTCGCCACCTTCCGGTTCGCGCAGCCGGTACAAAGCCCGGATAATTGCCGGAGCCGCGATAAAGATGATGATCAATCCCTGGAGAATGTCGGTGAGGTCCAGGGGGACACGCGCAATGGCTTGCATATTACGGGAGCCGGCCTGCGAAGCTCCGAAAAATATCGATGCCACCACCACCCCAAACGGATGGCTATTACCGAGTAACGCCAACGCGATCGCATCAAAACCGTACCCCGAAGAGAAAGAATTTGGCATAAAGCCGATAACGCCGAGAATGTCGTGTGATGCTGCCAATCCTGCGAGACCGCCGCTCAGTGCCATGGTGAGCACTATAGTGCGGGGCACGTTCATCCCGGCGTACTTCGCCGCGCGTGGATTCTGCCCTACCGTGCGAATCTCATAGCCGATCGTCGTCTTGAACAGCAGCCAGTAGACGAAAACCGCCACCAGCAGCGCTAAGAAAAAGCCCACGTTGAAGCGGATATTGGGATTGGAGGGGAAGAACTGCACCAGTCGGGCCGAAGGCTGGATCACAGGACTGACCGGACGCCCATCTCCGCGCGCCATCGGGCCACCCACATCAAGCAGATATTCCGCAAGGCGGAAGGAAATGTAGTTGAGCATGATCGTATTGATCACCTCATGCGCACCCGTCTTGGCCTTGAGATAGCCTGGGATGGCGCCCCACGCCGCGCCGCCGAGGATGCCAGCCAGGAGCGCCAGCGGCACGTGAATGAACCACGGCAGCCCAGGAAACGAGTAGCCTACAAAGACCGTTGTCAATCCAGCGATGAAGTATTGACCTTCCGCGCCAATATTGAAAAGGCCACCGCGGAACCCAAGTGCTACTGACAAACCGGCGAAGATGTACGGCGTGGCGTAGCGCAAAGTCTCAGTAATTGGGTATAACGACTGCACCCAGGCGCTTCCATCACCGGTCGTGATCCAGGTACTCAAGCCCCGCACCATCCGCGCCGGGTCGCCAAAAGCACCAGCGAAGAAAGCCCCATAAGCGGTAGCGACCACTTCCACTATGCGCAGCAGGCCAGCGCCGAAACCCTCCCTGAATGCATCATAGACGGAGGTATCCGTCACGACGA
>JBJYXQ010000388.1:0-4556 GCA_046260035.1 Anaerolineae bacterium | reverse complement strand
CCGGTGGTCCGGGCCCTATGAATCTGGTTACGGGCTTCACTTGGTCCGTGTAATGAAACACGAAACGGGCGGTTTGCCTGACATGGCAGAGATACGTCCGATTCTCGAACGCGAATGGTACAATGAGCGCCGAAATGAGGCGAAAGATCAATTTTATCAGTCGCTTCGTGCACGCTACGAGGTCGATATCCGGCTGCCGGACGTTACAACCAGTAGAACACTCGCGGTGCGCTGACCATGAAACCTACCTCATTATTTACGATTCTTGTTGCACTCGTCTTGTGTCAAATCGGCCTCGCGCAGGCCCACGAGGTGCGACCGGCGTACCTTCAACTTAAACAGGTGGACAAGCTGACATACGATATGCTCTGGAAGGTTCCGGCCAAGGGCGATCGCCGCTTGGGGCTGTATGTCCGCCTTCCCGATCACTGTCACAGCAGTGGGGCCACTTCGCGATTTGTGAATGGCGCCTATGTTGAGCGTCTGCAGGTGACCTGCGAAAGCGGGCTCAGTGACGGAAAAGTCGCAATCGATGGCCTCGAGGCAACCCGCACCGACGTGTTGGCCCGTGTAGAGCACAAAAGCGGCCATACTCAGACAGTCCGCCTGACGCCGTCAGAACCTGAATTTATAGTGTCGGGTGCTACCAGCCACGCTGCCGTGGTGCGAACATATTTCAATTTAGGTGTCGAACACATCCTACTTGGTTTCGACCACCTGCTGTTTGTACTGGCCCTGCTGTTCCTGGTCGAGGGTTGGCGGCGTCTGTTGGGAACCATTACCGCATTTACTGTGGCCCACAGCCTGACTCTTATGGCGGCGACGTTCGGCTGGGTGCGGGTGCCTCAAGCGCCAGTGGAAGCGGTTATCGCCCTTAGCATCATGTTTGTAGCGGTCGAAATTTTGCATCAACAGCGTGGGCTAACGGGAATAGCGACTCGCAAACCATGGGTCGTGGCCTTTGTTTTCGGATTGCTGCACGGACTGGGGTTTGCCGGTGCATTGCGGGAAATAGGCTTGCCTGAACATGCTATTCCCCTATCCTTGGCCTTTTTCAACGTGGGTGTAGAGGCTGGACAGCTGCTGTTTATAGGCACTATGTTCCTGCTTTTCCGATTCTTCAATCAATTGATGAACAGACGGGATATTGCAGCCGAGCCCTCTTCTTTGCCTGGGGCGGTGGTGATTCGACCAGCGTCCTACGTGATCGGCACACTGGCCGCTTTCTGGTTAGCCGAACGAACGTACGGATTTTTTGTTTGAATGAGACAAAGAAGGTGATCATCAAGAAAGGAAATGGAGACAGATAATGAAAATATTTTCTTTAATCGCGTTTAGTCTATCAGGCGCTCTTATTTTGGCACCCTTTGCGGGTGCGCAGGACTTCGCGATCACCAAGGAAGAGATCAATATTGGTAAGCAGCAATATTCGCCTTATCTCCACCAGAGCTATCCCAACCGTGTTTACTGGGGCGATACCCATCTCCACACTTCCTATTCCACCGATGCTGGCATGGTGGGCAACACACTCGGACCCGACGAAGCTTTGCGTTTCGCCAAGGGCGAAATGGTAATTTCCTCAACCGGAGTGCCGGCGCGCCTGATCAAACCGCTCGATTTTCTTGTTGTATCTGACCACGCCGAAAACTTGGGTCTCACACCGATGATCGAGGAATCCGATCCGGAGCTACTGAAAGATCCGATGGGCAAAAAATACCACGACCTTGTGAAGTCGGGAAAAGGCTGGGAGGCCTACCAATTGTGGAAGAAGAGTGGAGCGGCGTTGAAGGATTCCATGCCCAATCCGGGGTTGCAGCGTACGGCCTGGGAGCGGATTATCGATGCGGTGGACAAGCATAACCAGCCAGGCGTGTTCACTGCCTTTCACGGCTTCGAATGGACCTCGACGCCGGATCTTCGCAATCTGCATCGCAACGTCATCTTCCGGGACAGCGCTGAAGAGGCCAGGCAGGTTGTGCCGCTCAGCATTTTCGACACGGTCGACCCTGAAGAACTCTGGGACTACATGGAGGCTTACGAAAACAAGACCGGCGGCAAAGCCCTGGCCATCCCGCACGGCGGCAACCTGTCCCAAGGGTTGATGTTCGCGGTGGAGAAAATGTCCGGCCAGCCGCTCGACGCCGCCTATGCCAAGCGGCGAATGCGCTGGGAGCCACTCTACGAGGTCACACAGATTAAGGGCGACGGTGAGGTACATCCACAACTGTCACCCACAGACGAGTTTGCTGACTACTACCAATGGGACAAAGGCGACTTCGGTCTCAATCCCAAGAAACCGGAAATGCTGCCGCACGAATACGCCCGCAGTGCGCTCACGATTGGGCTGGAGCAGGAGCAGAAGCTCGGAGTCAATCCGTTCAAGTTCGGCATGATCGGTTCGACTGACAGCCATACCTCGATCGCCTCGACGCGCGAAGAGAACTACTTCGGCAAGTTCGCCGGCGCTGAACCGGGGTCGAAGCATCGATTCGACGACCTGGTCTCGCAGGATCTGCGTGAGAACGCAGACGGAAGCTTAAATGTCTATCACTGGGAATCGCTCGCCTCCGGGCTCGCGGGCGTATGGGCCCGGGAAAACACGCGCGAGGCCCTCTGGGACGCGATGGCACGCAAGGAAGTCTATGCGACGACCGGCACTCGGATACTCGTGCGGGTCTTCGCCGGCTGGGACTTCGAACCGGATGAGGTCCATCGTCCCGACTTCGCATCGCAGGGATACCAGCGTGGCGTGCCTATGGGGGGTGATTTGAGTGCGGCGCCGGAGGGCGCCAAGCCAAAATTCATGGTGCGTGCCCTGCGCGATGTGGACGGTGCCAATCTCGATCGCATCCAGATCATCAAGGGCTGGGTTGATGCAGACGGCAAGTCGCATGAACGCATCTTCGATGTCGCCGTGTCGGACGGTCGCGAGATTGACAAGGACGGACGCTGCAAGACACCGGTCGGCGATACGGTTGACGTGTCGAATGCGTCCTACACCAACACCATCGGCGACGCCCTCCTGGGTGGCTACTGGGAAGACCCCACCTTCAATCCGAAACAGCGTGCCTTTTACTACGTGCGCGTGCTGGAAATCCCGACACCAAGCTGGATTGCCTATGACGAGAAAATTTTTGGAAAGCAGGCGCCGAAGGAGGCGCTGCGGAAGCAGCAGGAGCGCGCCTACACCTCACCGGTCTGGTACGCACCGAAAGGTTAAGGGGTCGACAATACAACTCTATTCAAGTTGGGAAATCAATAAGGACAGTAGCGAATCGTAAATATTTGTTGGCAGCCGTTTAACTTCCAAGATTCATTGAAAGTGTGGCTTCATCGAATCACATAAATGTTAGAAGATGTGGTAGCTGTTATTGATCGGCTATTTGAGATCCACCACCATTAGATTTTCATTAAAAATGATAGCTTTTGTATTAAGTAATACCAAGGAGGCAAGTCGATGTACACAATCAGCCAGACCTTACTCGGAAGGCTTCTAATCTTTGTTTTTGGGCTCTCGGCTCTTACAGCGATTCCCAAAATGACCCTTGCCCAAGACGCTCCTCCTCCATCCGACAAGAAGGTCGAATATTCCCCCTATCCCGAGCAGACCTACCCAAATAACGTCTATTTCGGCGACACTCATCTGCACACCAGCTACTCGACCGATGCGGGCATGGTCGGCTGCACCCTCGGGCCCGAAGATGCCTACCGCTTCGCCCGTGGGGAAACGGTGGTATCAAGCACGGGCGTTCCGGCGCGTTTGCACCGGCCTCTGGATTTCCTGGTCGTTTCTGATCACGCCGAGAACCTGGGACTGGCACCGGCGATCGCCGAATCGAACCCGAAGTTGCTCCAGAACGAGTGGGGCAAGAAGGAGCACGATTTGGTGAAGTCCGGTACGGAGGGCGCCATCAAGGCCTATGAGAACTGGATGCACCAGAACGCAATCCGCGAGGATCCCCTATCGGACATGCCGGAACTGGTTGCGGAAATGTGGCAGAAGGAGATCGACGCTGCGGAGAAATACAATCAGCCCGGCCTTTTCACCGCCTTCATCGGCTACGAGTGGACCTCCATGCCCGATGGTAACAACATTCACCGCAATGTGATTTTTCGCGACGGGGGGGATAAAGCCAAACAGGTCGTGCCATTCTCCCAGTACGACAGCTTCGATCCGGAGGAACTGTGGAAGTGGATGCAAGCTTATGAAGAGAAGACAGGCGGTCGTTTGCTGGCGATCCCTCACAACGGCAATCTTTCCAACGGACTCATGTTCAACGACGTCACCTACACAGGCAAGCCGCTGACCCAAGACTATGCACTGCGGCGTCAGAAGTGGGAGCCGGTGTACGAGATCACGCAGATGAAGGGGGATGGCGAGAGCCATCCAGCGCTATCACCCAACGACGAGTTTGCCGACTACGAAACGTGGGACAAAGCCAGTTTCGGTCCACAGCCAAAGACTCCAGAAATGCTGCCACGTGAATACGCGCGCGAGGCGTTCAAGCGTGGGCTCGCTTACGAAGAGAAACTTGGCGCGAATCCGTTTAAGTTCG
>JBJYXQ010000387.1:3583-6916 GCA_046260035.1 Anaerolineae bacterium | reverse complement strand
AATTTTAGGTGGGCTGTTCTGGCGTCCGTGGCGTTGGAGGCGACCAATCGGTCGCGGTCCGATGTGGTGGCGCCCTATGTGGCGACGACCGATGCGCCCTCTACCGCCGCGACGTCCGATGTGGCGTGGACGACGGTGGTAGCGAGGACAGAGGCCCAGCCCTAAAGGGGCCGGGCCAAAAGCACAAAGCCCCTACGGGGCTGAATTGTAGCCCGCAGGGCTTTGTCCTTTTAGCGCGAGGGCTTCAGCCCTCCGCATTAGGCGCCGGGTTGACGCATTACGATTGGAAGATGATCACCAGAGTCGCCACCCAGGAGTAGACGATCCACCCGAAGCCGAAGACCGCCGCGAGGAGCGCGGCAAAGCCCAGAGCCACGGGATGTCCAATGACCGCGGCGACGCACGCAAGCAGCACGAGGAGCGCCATCCCGGCGGAGTAGACGCTCAACACGATCCGCCCCCACCCCTTACGCGCGTGGAAGATGCCCGCGACGGGCGCAAGGAGCGCCAGCGCGCCCGCGGTGAGGGCGAGGAAGCCCAGGTTACGCGCCAGCAGCGCGAGGAGCACGCCGAATTCGGCGGAGAGCAGGCAGACGGCCATCCAGGTGGAGGCGACCATGTCCTCGTCGGAGAGCGCCAGCCGCCCGAAGCGGTCGAAGCGCAGGAGCAAGGCGAAGAGCGGATCGGCGACCCACGTAAGGAACGCGAAGAAGCGGAAGAGCAACAGGATGGGGAATACCACGAGCCACAGCGGCGGGAACGCGCGCGCCGCCATCCGCATCGCCACGCGGATGCCGTGCAGCACGCCGATAACGCCCCACTGCGCATCCTCGGTGAGGCGCGACATCCACAGGAAGTAGCGCAGCAGCAGCCGGTAGACGAGATTGCGCGCTTTCATCGCCTCGACGATGCCCTCGCGCGCCCAGGTCAGCGTGGGATCGAGCCGCAGCGCCTCGCGGAAGGCGTCGAACGCCTCTTTGACCTTGTCGCGGTGCAGCAGCGCCCAGCCGTAGTTGGCGTGGGTGAGCGCGTTCTCCGGCGCGCGGGCCAACGCCGCAGCAAGCGGCGTCTCGGCCTCCACTTTGCGGCCCATCCGCACCAGGGCCATCGCTTGCAGATTGAGGCAGGTCACGTGCTCCGGATCGCACCGCAAGCCCGCTTCAGCCGCTTCGAGCGCGCGTTTCCATTCGCGTTTGCGGATGTAGATACGGCTGACGACGGCGTGGTATGTCGCCGAGTTCGGGTCGAGGCGCAGTGCCTCGCGGATGGAGCGTAGGGCATCGTCCGTGCGGTTCTGGTCCAGCAGGATCAGCGCGCGGACGTAGTGAGGGTAGTCAGCGTCGGGAGCCAGGCCGATGGCAATACGGCTCTCGCGCAGCGCTTCCTCGTTGCGGTCCTGGTAGTAGAGGGTGAGCGCCAGGAGTGCGTGCGCATCGGCGTCGTTCGGCGAGGCGGTGAGTGCCTGGCGCAGCGCGGATTCGGCGTCTTTGTAGCGCCGGGTTCGCACGAGTAATTGGGCTTGGGCCAGGTGTTTGTTCATCTAACATTTCCAAACCTGACAGGTATCGGAAGACCTGTCAGGTTTTGACAGAAAACAGTTGGGGCTACTTCATCGACGCCACAGCATTGGCGATCCACGAGTACAGAATCCAGCCCCAGAAGAAGGCTTCGCTCAACTGCGCACCCAGCCCCACGCCATTCAGCCGAAGGAGCAGGCTGCCGACCACAAGCAACGCCAGGATGGCGGTGTAGGCGATGAGAAACCAGCGTCGTTTTCCGGCAGGGAAGTTGAAAAGCGAGGAAACGGGCACGACCAGCATCAGCATATTGAGGGCGGTCGTCAAGAACAGGGATTGGCCCAGGAATAGACCCGCGCCGAGGAAACCAATCGCAGCGATCAGACAGGCAGCCACCCAGTTTGACGCAGTGATGTCCTCATCGGAGAGCGCCAACCGTCCCATACGGTTGAAACGCAGGAGTAGGTTGAACAACGGGCGCGCCGTCCACGAGAGGAAGACAAAGAGCGTGTAGAGCAAATTCAGCGGGACGAGAATTGGGGCAAGTTCCGGGTATTGCAACGCTGCCCCAGTTGCCAGGCGGTTCAGGAAGTACACGCCCAGGATCAGCCCCCAGCGCGTGTTCGACCCCAGGCGCGACATCCACAGGAAGTAGCGCAGCATCACCCAGTAGATGGGATTGCGCGCTTTGAGCGCTTCGACGACGCCCTCCCGCGCCCACGCCGACTGCGGATTCAGGCGCAGTGCCTCGCGGAAGTGTTCAAGCGCCTTCTCGTGCTGACCACTGTGGAGCAACGCCCACCCCTGATTGGCGTGGGTCGTCGGATTCTCCGGGTTCAGCGCGAGGATCGATTCGAGGTTTTGCTCGGCCTCATCTTGCCGCCCAAGCTTCACCAGCGCCGTCGCGCGGATGTTGTTGCACTGGATGTTCTGGGGATCGAAGCGCAGCCCGACCTCCACCGCGTCGAGCGCCTGCTGCCACTTCCGCTGGCGCATGTAGATGCCGCCCATGGCGGCGTGAAAGCGCGGCATTTCGGGGACAATGCGGATGGCGGTCCGGATCGCGGAGAGCGCCTCGTCATACTTGCCCATTTCCGTGAGGACAATGGCGCCGATGTAGTGCCCGTCGGGATTGCCAGGGGCATAGCGCACGGCAGCCTGCGCTTCGAGCAGCGCGTCGGTCTCGCGCCCCAGGTGCAACAGGGCAACCGCCAGCAGCGTGTGCGCGTGGGCATTGGCGGGATCTTCAGCGATTGCGCGCCGCAGGAAGGCTTCCGCATCCTTGTAGCGCGCGCGTTGCAGCAAGAGTTCGGCTTGGGCTAGATGTGTGCTCAAACGCTTATCCAAACAGTCCCTTGCGACCACCGGATGAACTGCCCGGCAGCTTAAGGTAGGCGAGAATGTCGTCGTACAGGCCGCTTTGGTTGGAATAAATGGCGTAGTTACGCGCAGTGGCAAACCACTCTTTGGTCGTCGGATGGATGTTTTTGACCACATCGAGCAGGTCGTTGGTGCGCACGGGAGCGACAGCGCCGGTACGCATCGCTTCGCGCAACTTGTTCTCCACGGCGACGTCGATCGCACCGCGCAAATCCGCACCGGAGAAATCCTCGGTCTGCCGCGCCAACCGCCCGTAGTCGATCTTTTCGGTGGGTTTGCCCGCGAGCAGGATTTGCAGGATAGCGCCCCGCGCGTCTTGATCAGGCGGGGGAACAAAGATCACGCGGTCAAAACGGCCCGGTCGCCGCAGCGCTGCATCGAGGTGCCAGGGGGCGTTAGTCGCCGCAAGGACGAGTACGCCCTCGTTGGACGTGTT
>JBJYXQ010000387.1:1911-3483 GCA_046260035.1 Anaerolineae bacterium | reverse complement strand
GCTGCTGCCGCGGCTTGCAGCGCGCGGATCACATCTTCGTTACCGCTCATCACTCAAGGCGCCACACACGCAAGTCATCAAGGCATACGGTCACGTTGCCATCGTCATACGTCGCCCCGCCAATGCCGATGCGCCCGGTGGGGAAGA
Organism: Anaerolineae bacterium; assembly: GCA_046260035.1. GTDB lineage: Bacteria > Chloroflexota > Anaerolineae > B4-G1 > SLSP01 > DSWT01. Next base: position 3,336 of record JBJYXQ010000387.1, on the reverse strand, counting down.
TGTTGCTCTCCACCTGCCCAAGGATCACGCCATTGACGAAGACCGAGAAGTAGCCCCCCACCCGTTCGATGCTAAGGTAGTTCCAGCCAGTGGGGATGATGTTCTTGGATTCCGTCCAGGAAATGAGGGCATCCTGCCACTCATCATCCTGAAGTAAGAAAAGCGCGTAGGATTGATCTTCCGGCGAAACCTCGAACCAGTAGAGATTGTCGCCATCGGGACCGAATCCGAGGCCGCAAGTGGCGTCTGTCCCCGCATCGGGGACGCAGGCAACCTCGGCCACAAACTGATCCGGGCGGAAAGGTTCGTACCATTCCCAGGCGGTCAATTGGGTGCTCTTGATCAGAATGCAGTATTCCCCATCTTTCGGCGGCATATAGTACACGTCATCAGTTTCGGCGGTCTGTGCCCAGTTGTTGCGGTTGTCGCTGAAGTCGTCTTCGAAGCGCAACACCGCGTTGGAGGGCAGATCCGTTTTGCCGACGACGTACCACGTGTACCCACCCTCGATCGCGACATTGTAGACGGATTCGATTGTGTCGCCATCCGCATCTGTGGCCTTCATGTCGTACAACAAGCTGCTATCCAACCAATCGAGCTCGTAGGAACCGCCGCTCTTGAGCGCTACACCACCGAGTTGATCATCGCCCCACGAATCGCTGTCGGAGGGGGAAACAAACAGTTCAGCGATAATGTCCTCGGAGCTGTTGACTACTTCCAACGCTGCTCCACCCTCCACCGTCCAGTAGCTATCCTCGGCAATCTCGACTTCCCACAGCGTTTCGAGGATCTCGCCGTTCTCGTCTTCGGCCTGCAGGTCATAGGTGCCGGCAGGGATACCGGTCAGAATGTAGTTTCCATCCACAGGGATGATATCATCTTGAAGCCAATCATCGCCCCATTCGTCTGCGTCACTTGGCGAGATAAAGATATACCATATCTCGCGGCCGGATTCGTTGTAGATTTCTAACTCAAAGCCCTCTTCTGGTGGAACTTCTGTAGGTTCCGGCACGGCCGTAGGTTCCGTTGTCGCCGTCGGTTCTGGTTCCGACGTCGCGGTAGGCTCCGGCGTCGCCGTCGGCTGCGGTTCCTCCGTCGGCTTTGCGGCCTCGGTTGGTGCAACCGTGGTGGGCGCAGGCGTCGGTGTTCCGCGGAAGGCATTACATGCCAATGAGATGATCATTAAGAATGCTACAACCAGCACTGTCCAACGTCTATTTTTCATCGCAATATCCTCCTTCAGGCTCAAACGATAGTATTAGATTCTATCCAAAAATTGTGCTTGCAGGCGTTTCTGGTACACCAACGGCGAATTCTCGGATAGGTTCTAGGGCCTACCACGCAAGGCATGGCATAAGACCGAAAAAACGTACCCCTATGATAAGCGGTTTTTAGTGAGTGTCAAAATTCCAGCAATTGGATTTT
>JBJYXQ010000387.1:0-1811 GCA_046260035.1 Anaerolineae bacterium | reverse complement strand
TACCCCTATGATAAGCGGTTTTTAGTGAGTGTCAAAATTCCAGCAATTGGATTTTTCGGCCCATTGCGGTAGAATGGTCTAGAAAATGCTCAATCACCGTTGCGAAGTTCAGGCTAACCGAAGGTTAGCACACTTTCGCAAAGGTTTAGCCAAATTGGCAACAGGAGGAGAGAAATGCCTAACCCCTATAACCCGCAAGAAATCGAACCGAAGTGGCAGGCGCGATGGGAAGCCGATGGCCTCTACCGGTCGGTGATCGACCATAGCAGGCCTAAATTCTACGCACTGACGATGCTTCCCTACCCCAGCGGCGACATCCACATCGGCCACTGGTACGCGATGTCACCCAGCGATGTACGCGCGCGCTTCAAGCGCATGCAGGGCTACAACGTCCTTTTCCCGATGGGGTTTGACGCTTTCGGCCTGCCCGCTGAGAACGCCGCCATCCAGCGCGGCATCCATCCCAAGACGTGGACGCTTGCCAATATCGAACGGGAGCGTCAGCAGTTGCGCACGATGGGGACAATGATCGATTGGGAACGCGAGGCAATCTCCTGCCTGCCCGGCTATTACCGCTGGAGCGAGTGGTTCTTCCTCAAGTTCTACGAGATGGGGTTGGCTTACCGCAAAAAAGCGCCGGTGGACTACTGTCCCAACTGCAAGACCACGCTGGCACGCGAGCAGGTCATCGGCGAAGAACACATCTGCGAACGCTGTGGCACGCCGGTCTTCAAGAAGGACCTGGAGCAGTGGTTCTGGAAGATCACGGATTATGCCGACGAGCTATTGGATTTCTCGAAGATCGACTGGCCCGACAAAATCCGCCTCGCGCAGACCAACTGGATTCAGCGCAGCGAAGGCGCAGAGGTAACGTTCACCGTCGCGCCGGAAGACCTCCCCGCCGACGCCACGCCCGAAGAAGGCGACCTGGTGGTGTTCACCACCCGGCCCGATACGCTCTGGGGCGCGACGTTTATGGTGCTGTCGCCGGAGCATCCGCTGGTGGACCGTATCACCAAACCGGAAGCTCTTGAGGCTGTGAAAGCCTACAAGATGCAGGCGGCCCGCCAAAGCGAGATCGAGCGCATGAGCACCGAGAAGGAAAAAACGGGCGTCTTCACCGGCGCGTATGCCATCAATCCGGTCAATGACGCGCGCATCCCCATCTGGATCGCGGATTACGTGTTGATCACCTACGGAACCGGTGCGATCATGGCCGTGCCCGCCCACGATGAGCGCGACTTCGCCTTCGCCGTCAAGTTCGGCCTGCCCATCATCCCGGTGATCGACCGGGTGGACGGGCGCGCCAAATCCTTCATTATGGGCGGAACCACGAAACCGGAACTGCTGGACGCCCTCACAGAAGCCGGCATCGACTTCATCCGCGAGAGTGGCGCGACGTTCGTCAGGCTGACCGCAGACCAGGTCAACCGCTACACCGAGATCGTCCAGGCGCACCTCGAACCGGGGTGCTGGACGGAGATCGTCGGCGCGCGCTGGCTCTTCGTCTTCGAGGATGCGATCATCCCCTTTGACGGCATCGAAGCTGAAGAAAAAATCCTGGCACGCTGCAAAGCGCTCAACCCGTCGGTGGCGGAGTACCAAACAGTCATGGAAATGTTGTGGAGCCTCCCCTTCTACCGGGATACGCTCTTCCACGCCGAATACGGCACGATGATCAACTCAGCGGCCTTCAGCGGCACGCCCGGCGACGTCGCCAAGCAGCGCGTCACCGCGTGGCTCGAAGAACGAGGACGCGGCAAGGCCGCCGTCAACTACCGCCTGCGCGACTGGCTCATCAGCCGCCAGCG
>JBJYXQ010000386.1:0-4485 GCA_046260035.1 Anaerolineae bacterium | reverse complement strand
TCGCTTGTGACCAGAGCCGCGGCGGCACTGCAGCATGCTTACGCTCCCTACTCCGGCTATCCCGTGGGCGCAGCGGTTCTGGCCGACGATGGACATGTGTACACCGGCAGCAACATCGAAAACGCCGTCTATCCCCTGACGATTTGTGCGGAGCGTGTCGCCATCACCAAAGCGATCTCCGAGGGCGCGCAGCACATTCTTGCCATCGCCGTCGCCACCGCGAACGGCGGAACCCCCTGCGGATCGTGCCGCCAGGTGATGCAGGAATTCGGCGCACGTACGATGCCGGTCTTCATCGCGCGAACTGACGGCAGCTACCGGCAACGCACGCTGGAAGAACTCCTGCCCGAAGGCTTCTCTGCCGTCGACCTGCCCGTTCCCAGTTCAAAGCGTGACGATAGCGAAGAGAAGGCATCAAAGGAGTGAATGGCTGAAACGGATCGGAGCCTACATCGCGTAGACGCCAAGAAAAAATATATGCAAACCGAACTCATCCTTCTGGAATCTCACGATCGTGCAGCGGAAAAGGCGACCATTCATAGTCGGCTCGATGCGATGACACTAGACGCGCTTCCCCGCGTAGCATTGGCTTCTGGGGTATGTTACCTGGTCGGCATCGCCTACCACTTGTTGGCCCCGCTGTATGCCGATCTCTCCGTTGCACTCCTCATCGTCTCCGTGCTGCTCTCATTTGCCTTGCGGGGCGCGCTGCGCACGTGGACGTTATCCTCACGCCATGCTCCGGCAGTGACGGCGGCATTGGTTGCGCTGGCCCTCATCAACGCCCTGCACCCGCTTTTTGCAAGCGGCAATCCTAGCGCGACCGTACTGCTGATGCTCGTCACTGTGAGCGCGGGATTGCTGTTAGTGCGAACACTATGGTTTGGGTTAATGTTAGGGCTCAGTCTCGCGGGATGGCGTGTTGCGATGTTAATCTTTCCCACATCGGCGGGATGGGCAAGCGCAGGCCTCGATCTTCTGCTGGCATCGGCGCTCGCGGTAGGCGTTCACGCTGTCCGTCGTGCCAACTGCGCCCAAATCGCCCGTCTATACCTTCAAAGCGAAGCGCAGGCTGCGTCCCTCAAGCGACGGATTGCTCAGGTGGAGACCAGTCGCGCCATCGTCGAACGCTTCAGCGTCATCGATGACATGGACACATTGTTGCAGCACGCGACAGATAGCATCGGCACAAACTATGGGTGCACCTACGTCGGCATCTTTTTATTGGATGAGAACACCGCCGAATTAGTCGCCCGCGCCGGAACCGGCAGCGCGGGACGAGCAGCGATACAGGTCGGCGCGCGCGTCAAAGTGGGACGCGGTATCATCGGTTGGGTGGCGGAAAATCGCCGCGTGGCCTACGCCAGAGACACGGCGCGGGATCCGCGATTCGTCATCTGGGATTTATTGCCCGACACGCGTTCGGAGTTGACCCTGCCATTGCACGTGGGCGAATCCTTACTCGGTGTATTGGATGTGCAAAGCGAGCGTCCCAACGCCTTTCACGATGAGGACGTGACCGCACTGCAGCTTATGGCTGACCATATCGCTCTGGCCGTGCAGAATATGTCGCTACGTCACATAGAAAAAGATCGTCGCCGGTTGATGGAAACGCTGCAGCACGTAGGCCGGTCGCTTTCCCGGTCGATGGACACACAAGTCGCGTTCAATATAATCCTACAGCAACTCGCTAACGTAATCCCCTATGATCGCGGCTCCATCATGCTGCAAAACGATGCGCTTCTGGAACTCGTCGCGGCGCGAGGTTTTCCTGGCAGCAAACGCGCCTTTCGCTGGCGAGTGCCCGTACGGACAGGTGACGTCTACGATGAAATTCGCCGCACCCAGAAACCATTGATTCTGGATGATGCGTTGCGCCGGGCGGATTGGTTTCACTTGCGGGATCTGCTACCTGCACGTAGTTGGGTCGGTATTCCACTAATTCACGAGGACAAAGTGATTGGGATGCTCTCATTGGCGCGCGAGACATATGCACCCTTTACCGAGGACGAAATTATCTTCGCTACTGTGTTTGCGTGGCAGGCATCCGTCGTATTGGAAAATGCCCGGCTCAGCGTGGAACTTCAGGAAAGAACGGCGAATCCATCATAGCCCCCAGCAATACCACAGTCACCAGGGATGTGCTGTACTGGGAGGTATCACAAAAAACCGCGGATTTACGCCAGGGGTAGGTTAAAGGTAAAATGGAGGTGTCATTTTCTGGCGTAAATCCGCGTCCCACAATAAACGGCCCGAACGTCTCTGGCGAGATACAGCCACCGGCAGCATCGTCAATCCTCAAGAATGCCAAGCTGCCACTCGCCCCCCACGTCGAGGTCTTCTAATCCCCACTCTATTATGCAGTAGTATAAACCATAGTGGCATAGACTACGTTTGCGTTACGTAAACGTAATGTGGCAGTTGTGTTGGTGTATTGGAGTTTCACCCGATCTGTGGTAAAACTATCTGGCGTGATCGAGAAATCAACGAGTTCCAGTTCAGTGAAATGCATCTGTAAGCTACTTGCAGCACAAGTTACTTGTGATTGCGCCAGAATTTGCGGCTAAAGCCGCGGGATAAAGAGTGTTTTTTGTTTTCGAGCTATGCTGGAAAACAAAAAACACCATTTCTAAAACTGCTTTTAGGCGCAATTGCTACGCAAAATCGAATTTTCGGACAGGTACTTAATTTAAAAGGAGAACAGTATGCCAGTCACAGTGATCGTCGGAGCACAATGGGGCGATGAAGGAAAAGGCCGGGTCGTAGATTACTTCGCTGCGCAGGCCGACATCGTGGCACGGTTTAACGGCGGCGACAACGCCGGACATACCGTCATCGCAGAGGGACACAAGCTCGCCCTGCACCTCGTGCCATCAGGCATCCTCTACCCTCGCGTCACCTGCCTCATCGGCGCGGGCACGGTGGTCAATCCAGTGACGTTGCTACGGGAAATGGGAACGCTGCGCGACCTGGGGCTAGACGTCAGCCCTGCTCATTTGAAACTCAGTGCGGGTGCGCATCTCGTGCTCCCCACCCATCAAGCCCTCGACGGTGCGTCGGAGACCAAGCGCGGGTACGAGGCCATCGGTACCACGAAACGTGGTATTGGTCCAACTTACGCCGATAGAGCTCGGCGCGTGGGTTTGCGCGCCGGTCAGATGCGTGAACCCAACGTCTTCGCCGAAGCCGTGGGTGCGCTGGTCGACGCCCACAACGAGCGTCTGGTCAACCTTTACGGCTTGAAGGCGCAACCCGTGGGGCAGATCGTGGCACAATTACATCAAGCCGCCGAAACGCTTGCTCCGCACCTGGTAGACGGGACGGCGTTGGTAGGCCAGGCATTAGCCGAAGGGCAACACGTTGTCGGCGAAGGTGCGCAAGGAACACTACTCGATCTCAATCTCGGCACCTACCCCTACGTCACCAGCTCCTCGCCTATCAGTGGCGGGGTAGCGACCGGCCTGGGCATCGGTCCCAAGGACATCGTGCGCGTCATCGGGGTCGCCAAAGCGTACACCACACGCGTGGGCGCCGGCCCCTTCCCCACCGAATTGGAAGACGCCCTCGGCGAAAAAATTCGCGAAATCGGCCACGAGTATGGAACGACCACCGGCCGGCCCCGGCGCTGCGGCTGGCTGGATGCGGTTATCCTGCGCTACGCGACCCAGGTCAACGGGCTAACCGACATCGCGGTGAGCAAACTCGATATCCTCAGCGGTTTACCCACGCTGCGCATTGCCGTGGCCTACGAACTAGACGGTGAACGCATCGAGCATTTCCCCGCCGAGTGGGGTGCGGAGGCGCTGACCCGCTGCCACCCCATCTACGAAGAATTGCCCGCCTGGAAAGAGGACATCACCCAGGCCCGCCGTCGCGAAGATCTGCCCACCGCCGCGCAAGCCTACATCACCCGTATCGAAGAACTGACCGGTGTGCCGGTTACCTTCGTCAGTGTCGGCCCCGAACGCGAGGCGATGATTGCTCCATAGCGATCAGCACTCAGCTATAAGCCGTCAGCTCATTTAGCTCAAGCCAAAGCTGACGGCTGATAGCTAATCGCTGACAGCTTTATCTGTCTGGAAAGCTCGTGAAAATCTGTTATGATGGGAGAATGCGTGCTTTTAACTAATGCACGCCATTCCAATGAGAGTTGAGGATATGTTGAATATGATTCCAGACGGTGTCGTTACGTGGGCGGAAATCGATCTCGATGCCATCGCTCACAACGTAAGGGCCATCAAAGCTTTTGTCGGTCCAGATACAGAGATCATCGCCAGCGTAAAGGCCAACGCCTACGGTCACGGCTTGCTCCCCGTCTCGCGGACAGCCCTGGAAGCAGGCGCCAGCCGATTGGCCGTCCACCGCATCCAGCTCGCGGTCACGTTGCGTGAAAGCGGGATCACCGCGCCGATTCTGCTTATGGGACACACACCACCCTCGGGCGTGGACCTGGTGTTGCGCAACCATATCACGCCTACGTTGGTC
>JBJYXQ010000385.1:0-5091 GCA_046260035.1 Anaerolineae bacterium | reverse complement strand
GGGTTTCATCTTAACGGTTTTCATAGCTGGCGAGCACCTGGTTGGCTATCAGCGCGCCGGAATCGCCCGGCTGGCCAAAGACTTTGACTGTCGTACCATGTTGAATATCTTCCAGTGCGATTTCGCTTCCGTCGACAGATAACAGCACACTGTCTTCAGCCAAGGCAATGGTGCTAAAACCATCAACGGGCTCCTCCAACGTGATAATCTGGGCGCTCAACGATACGTCAATAACTGTACCCGTGATCGTTACGCCGGTCGATGGTCCGTTCTCCAGATTGACCCAGGCTGCCAACATTCCAAGCCTGTCGACCGGGATATCCAGTGGGATAATTTCCCACACACCTACTTCGACCAGCGCGTAAATAACTGGCACTCCACCCTCATGCCCCGCCGACTGGAAGGCCAGCCACCGCGCGTCGGGGCTCCAGACCGGATTTCCTCCCAGCCCCAAATGATGCACCTCCGATTCCACATTGACGTGTGCCATCCATAATCCCGCGTCCTCCGAGGGAGAACTATTCCCAAAAGCCAGCCATTGCCCATCAGGGCTCCAGACTGACGCAGAAGGCCACCCTACCCCCTGTGATTCGTACTGGTGGAGGATGCGCGCAGTGCGCGTTGCCAAGTCGAACACCACGACGCCTGTGCTCTTCGAGCTGCCATCCTCGGCGACACCACGCTTGTAAATCCAGGCCAGGTGATGCCCGTCCAGCGACCAGGACGGTTGGGCGATCTGATATGGCGCTTCAACGTCCAGGCCGTTCATCCCCGGATCCCACAGCTCGATCCCCTCGCCCCCAAGGTGATAGAACCAGCCTACCGTACCAACACCGTAGGCGATGGTCTGTCCATCCGGCGAGAGGGCTATCGTGCCCTGGTAACCAGCGACGTTGACCGGGTGCTCAGTGTCTAGAATCTGGTAGCCCTCTCCATCAATACCTATGGTGGTGAGATAGAATCGCATTTCGGCAAGGTTCTGCGCTTCACCTGCATCTGCCGAGCCAAAGAGAATCGTATCCGGCCGCTGGGGCCACCATTGGAAACAGCACTCGACCCGATCGGGGGTGCGCGTCAAGTTCATAACAGAACCTTTACTCCGGTCGATGAGCCAGATATCCTGCTGCAAAGAGTCGTAGCTGAGCAGTTGGCGACCGTCAGCCGATAGGACAGCTTGAGAATTGTTGTGAATATGAACCGGCTGTTCATCTAGCCCAACCAACCACAGTCCATCAGACGCAGTGTAAGCCAGGCCCGGCGGCAGATGCTCCCAGGTGAGAGGGGACGTAGGAGTAGGCGTAGCATCCAGAGGGACGTAGCCGATGAAGCGCACGGTCTGAGCGATGGCGCGGATGTGATCCTGGTCGGCCCACAGGATCAGGAAGTCGTACTGCTGCCCGCCGATTTCGACAGGTTCGGGGTAACGGGCAATCACGGCGGCTTGTCGGGAGAAGTCGGCCACTTGATCAACTGACGGCATAATCAACCGTGCTGCCTGGCCTTGCAACGCAATGTTCTCAATGACCGGCTGGGAGCCATAGGGCTGCAGGTGATGCCCGGCTTCTATCTCGACCATTCTATCGAGATTGTTTCCCTCAATCGCGCCAACTTGGACAAAGCCGTTGATGCCAGCGAATCGCATATCGCCGGTCTCCGGACTGCCATATCCGGCATCAGCCTCCCAATCTGGCGGGCGTTCCAGGGTAATGCCGAAGTACGGCAGCGAGGTAAGAGTCCAATGGTCGACATAAGGTGTTGGCGTCACACTGATCATCATCGGGGTAGCAGTCGCAGACACAGGCAGCATCTCCGTTGCCGTCGGGGCAATGTCTGTTGACCTCACAATACCTACCTCCAACGTGCCGCAGGCCGGAAGCAAGATAGTTATAAGCAATAGCAAGCTGAGCCATCGCGCGGTGTGGTTCTTCTTGGTCATACCCCCTCCCAATCATTTCCTGTCAGTGCGCAGGACATCGAATTGCTCCTCATTATAGGACACTTGTCAGACGCATGCCAATTCTGACTCTTGTAGTGTCACCGGTGAACTCGAATAACGTATACCCCTAATGGAGAAATTGCCACGTCGCGGAAAATGGATAGAGATTAACCACGCGATTGTCGGGTAAGGTGAAAAAGGTGCTGGTGCCTGGATAACGACCCGATCCACCCGGAATAGTTTCAACCGTCATCGTGTAACCGACTTCCACAGCCGTAGCCCACCCCAATCTTCCTTGTACGCGAGGATGATTGGCGTACAGATTGCCAAAACCCCGCACAGGTGCAAAGAGACCAGCGGGTGGTGTGCTGGGAATGTTGATCGGCTCACCCTCCTGCCAGGTATCTTCGTAGTATTCATAGGCACCATCATCGTAGAGGACGTAGATCTCGTGCGTGTCGCCGCGCCAGACCATATGCCCCCGTTCAAAAGATTCGTAGGCCGCCCATATAGAATCCTGGGTCAAAGGGCAACGGGGAGCAATGTGCACCCCATAACGGCAGATGATGCCCACTGTAACATAGGCTTGGTAGAGCGCACCATTCACGTCGCGCGCGCCGAGGTAATACTTAATCGATTCAACGTAGTTCTCCGGCACCTGCAACGTAATGGAACCCGTTGCAGGGAGTCCGAGAGCTTCTGTCATCAAAAAGATATCGCCCTCCTCACTCAAGCGAGTGATACCCACGTCTACGACGCCAGGTGCATCCCAGGCCAACGTCACCATACCACCACGTTCCACTGGATCAGGATACGCAGTGAAAGAAAGGATCTGCAGGGGAGCCAGGATAGCCACTTCCAGTTTATAATCTGCGCCGGTTTCACCCTCCGCCAGCACAGCAATCAGATAATCCTGTGTGGTGGTGACGATATCATCATAACTGTTTCCGGCGACGCGTCCATTCAACAATACCTGACCATCGACGCCTGAAATGACCAATCGCACTCGCCCCTGAGTAGCAAGCAGAGTGATGGCCATCCGCTGGCCGGCAAGAGCATGTAAGACGTAATTGCGTGCGTCATTCACGGACAGGTTATCCGCAATTTCGGTCGAGGTGCCGCCGGACGCAAAGCTGATGCGGGCAGGGATGAGCACGCTCATTTGGTAATGCGTCGCCCCTACGTCAGACACCAGCTCCACGTAGTAATCCTGCGTACTCGGGACGACAGTGCGGATGTGAGCCTCCCCCATCGGCTTCACCACAACGCCATCAGCGCCAACAACGGAGAAGCGTAGACCTTGTCCCATAGTGCCTATAGTGGCGTTCATCTCGACAAATTGGTTTGCCGCTATACCTAAGACATAGACTTTGGACCCATTTGCTGGCAATTCACCCTTGACCGTGGCCTGGGTAGCCCCAGAAGTGAAACGGATGCGTTCGACGGTGGGTGTTGGTGGAGGGATAGGCGTAGGCGAGAGTAGTGTAACCGTTGGTGTAGTGGGAAGAGGGCGCGCGGTAGAACTGGGTGTGGGTGTCATCGGCTCGGTGGTGGGCGAAGGCGTTGGCGATATGGCGGGGGTCGTTTTCGAAGAAGCAAGTTTATCCGTATAAAGCGTCGCCGTTGCTTGTGTTGGCCCAGGAGGATGCTCAAACGCAGTCTCAAAGGTACCGCAAGCACTGAGCAGAATGAGGATACAACCGAAGAAGTTGGCGAGCTTTAGTATGTGTCGCGATTTCATTGTGATTATCCTTTCAAAGCCCCAGGCAGATACGCTATGCTTCAACGACCTAACGTGGCACCCATTTGACTGCGTCGAAGGCCAGCAGGCTGGAGCGTTGCCCCTCGTAAGTGGGGGTAGCCAACGACACGTATTCCTCACCATCACCATTGAATGTGTAAGTACCTAGGGAGACCCAGCGATTCCCGTTCGCCGACTGGTTGACCACCCGAAGAGTGAAACCGTCGCGATGTTTGATCCAATAACGGGCCACCGTGCTGGTGGTGTAGCGCTCAGGGATGTAAACGAAAACCTCATAGCCTCCTGGTGCAAGAGTGGGATACCAACGTCCCCAGTTGTAACCCGGCCAATGATAGCGGGTCACCCACGCTTTATTCCAGGCCCAGGTCAGATAACCACCATATCCCTCAGCGGCTGTGCCCCACTCGGAAGCTGGTCCTCCTTTGACAAAACCCGCGTCAGTATCGTCAACGACGATGCCATCCGTCACTGGCGGCGGATTCTCACCTACGCGCTCCCAGGTGAGTTGTGCTGACGCCAAACCGCTATTCTCATAGTACTCCATCTTGAGTACAACATCTCCCTCTAAATAAATCGTACCGGAGCGGGATGTGGCAGCTTGATCACGCCAGTAGTCAATCAGCAGATCGTTGTTCGCCCACAGGCGCACGCCATCGTCGGTGGTGGCGGTGAAACGATAGACGCCAGGGTCAAGGTGAACCAGGCGCGTCCAGCGTGCCGAGAACCTGTCGCCCCAAATCTCCCGGGCGGGCGAGCGCTCGCCCCAATCGAAGTCAATCTCTGCATCTTTGCGGATCAGCAGTGGTGTGCCGCTGAGCGAAACGTTATTGAAGTATTCGCCGTTCCAGCCATCGGAAGGAATAGACGCTAGCCCCCACGTCAAGTTCACCAACGCCACCCCGGTGTTCTCGTAATATTCCACTGCAACGTGATGCTCGCCCTCCTTCAGATCGATCTCACCGGCAAATGTACGGGCAGGATGATCGTACCAGCCGTCGACGATGACTTGTCCATCCACATAGACCCGGATGCCGTCATCACTGGAGGCTACAAAGCGATATACCCCGGCATTAAAGTATACGGTGCGCCACCAGCGAGCGGAAAAGCCATCGCTGGGAATACTGGGCGCAGGCGAGTTGTAGCCCCAGTTGAAATCCAGGATATTGCTGTTGTTTCGGAATGGCGAACCGTTGAACCAACGGTTGTCATAGTACTCACCATTCCAGACACTGGGCGGTGATGCGGCGACTTCCCAGGAGAGTTTGACCAAGGCGTCGCCCTGGTTTTCGTAATACTCTACCGTGATCAAATGCTGTCCCGATGTCAACTCGGCGTCGGTGATAAACCGGAGCCGCGGATGTTCGTACCATTGATCAATAATGAGCTCGTCATC
>JBJYXQ010000384.1:0-2052 GCA_046260035.1 Anaerolineae bacterium | reverse complement strand
ACAACTTGTACTGTTAGTGGCTTTACGAAGGTATTTTGAAGTTCTACTGCAAAAGTGTTTCAATCGGCCAGACAATTTTCGGATAGGTTCTTTAAAGATACTGTCTATTGTGACATCAAAGGGCTGAAATTTGAAGTGAATTTCAGCCCTTTACCGGTGAACAATGTGAACTTACGTCAGACCAACCACAAAGGCAACGACCGTCCCTTTTTGTGTAAATCGCTGGCATAGAGCAAGCGATAGCTATCATGGATGTAAAACTGCCCGAACTGCTTCTTTGGCAGCACATCGATCAGTCGCGAAGCCAGGTTGTCGGCCATCGCCTCGTCCAGCCCCGTCGCCACGTCGTAATCGAAGTAAATGGCTAAATCGCGGTCAGGATCATCCTGGATCGTCACGTCATATTTCTTGGGGGCACATGCAACCGGCGAGTAGAGCTCGAGGAGAAAAGCACCTGGCGAGGCAGAATGAATGGCGTCCTGGTGGGCATACACGAAGTTGACGGTCTCCTGCGCTTCCGCCATCGTCTCGCCAGGGAAACCGAAGAAGAAAAAGGTGTGATTCCAAATTCCAGCGGCGGCACTGTCATGCAGAATACGACTCATCTCCGGGAGTTTCGTTCCCTTGACCATACGCTTGATCGTTCGCTCGGCGGCGGTCTCCAGGCCAAAAAGCAGCATCCGGCAACCGCCCTGCGCCATATGCTCCAGCAGATCGCGCGTCAGTCCAGCATCGAAGCGTACACAGCCACACCAATGCACCGGCGCTCCCGCCTCAGCGAGCCGCGTGGACATCACCTTGAGATTACGCGGCGTCATCGCTTCGTCGGCAAAGAAAATATGGCGCGCGCCGTACTTTGTGCGCAAAGCCAACATATGCTCAACCACGAGATCAGCGTCCAATTGACTGAACGTTCCCGGTCCACCGTACCCTACGTTGCAGAATCCGCACTTGCCGTGATAACAACCGTGCGCGCTCAGCATCGGCAAAACCGGCGACGGAACGAGATAACGTTCCAGCGGCAGGCCATCGAAGTCAGGGAGCAGATTAGGATGCGGTTCGACCACAACCGGCGTACTGCGCACAATATCGTTGTCGTATCGCGCCCGGTAAATCAAGTTGGGCACTTTGGAGAGGTCGCCATCCTCAGCGAGGGTTTCAGCCAGACGCAGCAGGGCTGTTTCCCCATCAAAGACAATGGCACTGTCGAACAACTGAAAGATCTCTGGGACTTTCGGCAATTGCTCGCGCAGCATCGAGATATGCGGGCCACCGACGGTCACGTGACAGGATAGTCCTGCGCCCTTGATCAAATGCCCCAGCGTCACCCCCGCGATCATCTGATCTAGCGTGGGAATGGAAATGCCAACGATATCCGGTTGCTCACGGACGATGTCGGGCAGCACACGTTCGCGGAAGAAGTTGAGGAAGATGTTGCGCTGTGGATCTTTCACGATATGCAACAAGGCCTGGCTACTATCTGCCGGGACAGGCGGCCTGAAATTCGTCAAACCGACCACAGTGGGCGCAAAGGGTAACGAAACCAGGTCGAGGCTTTTCGCGAGGGTAAGGAATGCCGAGAGACTCTTCTCACCATCGAAGAAATCCGGGCTACGGAAGGCGGCTTTAGCGCCTTCCACCCGAGCGGCCAACCGTGGACCATCCGCCAGTGCAGCACGGAGCGCAGGCACCATCGCACTAGGCGCAGAGGACAATTGCTCACGCAGGCGTGCTTGCGCATCCTCCAACGCGCCACGCGTGAACAAAGCATCAAAAAATTCGACGTTTACGTCTCGCTGGATGACCTCGACGCCGTGGGTACGCAAATAGGCGGTGAGTGTCGGCAAGGCCAGATGCGGCATCGCCGGAACCCAATGTGGGGGGAACAAAAGTAGGATTTTCATAATCAATTGCCAAACGTAATGCGTGAGAAGCACCTGGCCTTTCACGCATTACGTCTTACACTTCAACTGTCAGGATATAGTTGTATGCCAAATTACGATGTAACTTTACCCAAAACACCCATAAGCTGGAGCTCTTCGGCACGATGAC
>JBJYXQ010000383.1:0-2384 GCA_046260035.1 Anaerolineae bacterium | reverse complement strand
AGATGCTCCTTCAACGCCTGGATCGCCGGGCTAAAGCGCACGATATGCCCAACCATCAAGCGCCGGCCAAGCGCGTCAGCGTGGTCGATAAGCGTCTGTGCTTCCTCCACCGTCGCCGCAATCGGCTTCTCGACCAGCACATCGGCGCCGGCGAGCATCGCCGTTTCCGCCACTTCCCGGTGGTAGCGCGTGGGAACGGCAACCGTGACCACGTCCGGTTTCTCGCGTTCCAGTAGCTCACGATAATGCGTGTAGGCCTGAACGCCATACTTAGCAGCGATCTGTTGGCCTGTCTGCGGGTTGGCATCTGCGACACCGATGAGTTTAGTCTGAGCAATCTCAGTGTAGACGCGCGCGTGATGCTGTCCCATCGCGCCCACACCGATGACGGCGGCTTTCAAAGGCTCACTCATGCTTCCCCCATAAAGCCGTTGACTGCCGCGATAATGGCATCCAGATCGGCCTGGGTGAGTGCCGGATGCACCGGCAATGAGAGCACTTCCTCGGTGGCTCGCTCAGCTTCCGGCAAGCACTGATCATAGCCCAACTGCTGCGTGTAGTACGTCTGTTGGTGAATCGCGACAGGATAGTAAATGCCGAAGCCGATCCCATTCGCTTTCAGGTGTTCTGTCAACGCATCGCGGCGTCCATCAGGTACGCGGATAGTGTATTGATGAAATACGTGGGTATATTCCTTAGGTACAACGGGGACGGTAACCCCGCGCAAGTTCGCGCTCAGATAGGCTGCATTGGCGATACGGGTTGCGTTGAACTGCTCCAGTTTGTGGAGTTGCGCCAGGCCAATCGCGGCATGAACGTCAGTCATACGGAAATTGAAACCGAGTTCATCGTGGTAATAGCGCCGTCTCATCCCGTGCTGACGAATGACCCGGCAATTTTCGGCGATCCGTGCGTCGTTGGTCGTAATCATTCCCCCTTCCGCCGAAGTAATGTTCTTGGTGGGATACAACGAAAACGTCCCCGTCCCCCACGCGCCGGCACGCTTGCCGTGCAGTTCGGCTCCATGAGATTGACAGGCATCCTCAATGATGCACAACCCGTGCTTATCAGCGATAGCCTGAATCGCATCCATATCGGCCATCAGCCCGAACAGATGCACCGGCAAAATCGCCTTCGTACGCGGCGTGATAGCGGCTTCGATCTGCGCCGGATCCAGGTTGAATGTTCCCAGGTCAATATCCACAAACACCGGCCTGGCTCCGGTGAACAGGACGCTGTTCGCCGAGGCAATGAACGTAAACGGGGAGGTAATAACCTCATCTCCAGGGCCGATGTCGTGTGCTAAGAGAGCCACATGAAGCGCCGTCGTCCCGCTGCTCGTGGCAATCGCATACGAGACGTCACACATCGCGGCAAAGGCTTCCTCGAAGGCCTTGACCCGTGGCCCTTGCGCCAGTATGCCGGAATCCAGAACCTCGAGAACTGCCTGTTTTTCTTCATCCCCAATAAGAGGTTTTGCAATAGGAATCACTGTACCTGCCTCCAAATTTCTAGTGGTATAGAAAGTATTTCATGACAGTCGGGACACTGCGCAATTATCCTATCACCTTCTTCGTGGTCCGCAATCAGCCGGTGTCCGCACGCGCACACAAACCCAATCAACCTTGCCGGATTGCCGACAACCAGCCCGTGGGGCGGCACATCTTTGGTGACGACAGCGCCCGCGCCCACCATTGCCCATTCACCAATCACAACCTTAGGTAGAATCGTAGAATTCGCACCGAGCGCCACCCCGCGCTTGATCATGATCCGCCCCAACGCCCAGTCGTCAGCAGCTTTAAGCGAACCGTCAGGATTCACTGCGCGCGGGAGATTGTCGTTAGTAAAACACACATGCGGACCGACAAAGACACCATCCTCGATTTCGACACCGTGGTAAATCGAGACGTAGTTCTGCACTTTGACGTTGTCCCCAATCCGCACGCCAAAATCCACATAGACCCCTTTGCCGAGGATGCAGTTCTCGCCGATTTGCACATCCTCGCGCACCTGGCACTGGTGCCATATACTGGTGCCGGGACCAATCTGCGCCTTGTCCGAGACTTCGGCAGTAGGATGAATTCTCACGTCGTGATGCATACTATGCGCGATCCTCCAACAACCCTCGTATCCGCGCGGCAACCATCTCGATCGCCACCTCATTGAAGCCACCTTCAGGGATGATCACATCGGCATAGCGCTTGCTCGGTTCAACGAATTCCTGATGCATCGGGCGCACCGTCGTCATGTACTGGGTGATAACCGACTCGAACGTCCTGCCGCGTTCCTGCATGTCGCGCTTGAGACGACGAATCAGCCGGATGTCACCAGCCGTATCAATGAACAATTTCACATCAAACAACCTGCGCAAATCTGGTTCCGCA
>JBJYXQ010000382.1:0-2683 GCA_046260035.1 Anaerolineae bacterium | reverse complement strand
GCCGATGTCGTGCAGGAGCGCGGCGGCCTCGATGAGGTCGAGATCCGGGAAGCCCTCAGCCCTGGCAATGATTAGCGCGTTGCGCCGTACACGCTCTACGTGCTTGATATCGTGGCCGATGCGGAGGTCGGGATTGACGACGGTGTCCATCGTCTCCCGGACGAAAGCTTCGATACGGTGGATTCTGTCTGTCGTTACTGATCTGGTCATAGCGAACTAAAATCACCCCGGCGCTTTGTAGACATATGAAAGTTTAGCAAAATATGACCAGATCAGTCATCTTCTTGTGCCATTAGCACCAGCAACCGGCTTATCCAACCTTCGCCTTCATCTGCTGTGCAGGGTTCGACTTGTATTGTCGAGATCGGTGCGCCCCGAGGGACATCGATGTAGAGTTTGTAAACCTGCCCCGGCGCGACAGTGAAATCCGCGTAGCCAAGCCCCATCTCCGCGTTGAACCCTGTCACGGCGCGATCGGCGCCATCCTCCCACAGCAACCATATTTCGCGTCCTGGCAGTGGGAGCCATTCTACCTCTTCGTTGCGGCGCACCGTGATCGTGTGCGATAGCGTCAACGAGATGGCGATCTGCGGCGAGTTGGTACAGGTCAGCGTTTGCGAGACGATGTGGAACGCGCTCAGCGAGGGGGAAATGGATGTCGTCGTGGTAATTGTGGGAACGGGAACTGGTGTGTTGGTCGGTGGAATGGCGGTCGCCGTTGGCACAGGCGTCGGCGGGATAGTCTGGGATGTTGCTGTGGGCGCGGGTGCGGGGGCCGTGCTATCCTCGCCGGTGTAGATGTCGACGGCGGGCGTGTCGACGCCGTAGAAGGCTGCCAGTTCGGCAATCCGCTGCAGCATTATAAGCGGGCGTCCGGAGGCGACCGTTTGATCGAGCACAGCAGCGGCGATGGGACGTATCTCAGCTTCTGACAGTCCTTGGAGCCGCAGTTGCGCACGGCTCCAGTTGCCATCTGAACCGTAGGCCAGTACGGTCATCTGGATCCACTCAGTGCGATAGGCTTTGTCAAGCAGCGGCGGGTAGGTATCGTAGTATTCCGGCGGGGAGATGACCCATGTATAGAGCAATCCCGCTGCGAGACCAAGGATCAGGCCGACGATGAGGACGCCCCAAGGTTTCACGGTGTCCCTCGTTGGAGATAGGGTTGCATGGCCGGGGTGCTCGCACCCAGATCGCGGGCCAACTGCGCCAGGGGGATCAGAATGGCATCGGATTTGCCCTGGGTGATCCACCGCTCTGTTACTTCGACGAGAAACGCCGTGGCGTCGGGCTGCAAAGTCGCCAGACGTTGTTGTGCCATGGTCAGGTCACCATCTGCCTGATATGCGGCAGCGATCAGTCGTAGGTATTCTTCTTGATAGTCGCGGCGCAGCATAGACGGAGACGAATCGGCGCGTTGCACGGGCAGCAATCCCCATCCGATGAGGAGTGCTAGCCCGATCCCGAGAGCTATGCCGACGATAAACCAGAGCAGTCGTTTCATATAAACCGCATCATACATCGGAAATCGCGGAACGCAAAATTCGAATCAAGGTCTTATTATTCTCTTGGTGTAATGCGCCTCAGGTTCCCGCCGGCTCAGAATATCGGCCGAAAGGCCGGGAATATGTGGGGATTTTTTGTGGCGGGGCTCTGCCCCGCCACAAAAAATCCCCATAAGGACGCCGCTTTAACGGTAAGATAACACACAAGTTTCTCTTGACTCGCGAGAATGACAAAGCCCTGAAATTCGAATTAATTCAGATGTTCTATTGACGCGCGACAAAATACCTTCTATAATGAAGATAAGAGTTGATCCTCTCAGGATTTGGGAGAAGAGGCAGGTCACCAAAGGGTGAAAACTGCAAAGCCAGGCGGAGTACCCGCAACCGACAAGTCCTGAGAGGTTTTTTTGTTACGCAGCCCTCACCGTAGGTGAGGGCTGCACGCGTTCTTCAGGGTGGCAACAAGAAGGGGAGGGCGTTCTCACGCCCTCCCCGGGTTATGCCGAATATGTTTCTCGGCTTCAAGCGCGCTGTGAAGTTAGGGTGTGTAGGCGCGCATGACGAGCGGGAGATAGATGTAGCGGTAGAAGTTGGTGGTAGCAGAGGCCTCACCAACGCCGCCGGCGTATTCGAACGTTGCGGTGTTCGTCACTGAACCTTCGGCCAGCAGGAGGGAGATGGTGTCGGAGCCAGGTAAGTTGGCGGTGAAGGCAAATACCACGCTGCTCTCTGCCGGAACGGTTCCCGTCCACGTGATGGTGTCACCAACATTGATGGCACCAGTGGGTTGTGATACCCAGTTACCGAATGACAGCATGGTGGGCAGAACATCCTCGAACATCACATCGATAGCATCTTCAGTGCCAGGGTTAGCGAGCGTTACCGTATAGGTAATGACACCATTGGCGACTGCATCCATAACTGTCGGTTCCGCAGTTTTTTCGATAGTCACTCGTTCGCCACCGTATTCGATCGGCACGAAGTAGGCCTGACCAGCGTCGCGAGGATCACCCACGTAGTCCACGACCATTAAGCCCACAGGCTCGCTCGTGAAGTATCCATCTAGAGACCAGATTTCTGCACTGGCATCTACGCCAGTGGAGTCAAAGTCCCAGTCCATCCATAGAGGCGGCGCGGCCCAATCGAAGGTGCCAGCAGCCATATCATCTGGATTCCCT
>JBJYXQ010000381.1:0-3843 GCA_046260035.1 Anaerolineae bacterium | reverse complement strand
AGCTCTATGTGTATGGGCAAGGTCAGGTGCAATTGGTAGCGATTGCGGTATACTCACTCCATCCCATAGATACGGAGCACAACAGTGATCGGACACGAAATGGATTTTCCAACCCGGGTATATGGCATCCAACTGAAGCTGGCGCAATATCCGATTCTGGCCCGGAAAATCCGGGACCGGATGCGGCAGGAGTTGTTCTCCAAGGGCATCGTTACGCTAACGGCATTTGAAGCTGAGGTACGCGAAAAAGCCATCCTCTCACAATACCGTGAAGGGCTACACGATCCCTTCGGCCAGGAACCAGAGCGGGTGTGGAATGAGCGCCTAGCCGTAGTGCGCGACCAACTCACTGACTTCTACTTCGCCTACAACCTGCCTACTGACCGTCTGGAAGAGATTATCCAATCTGTACTCGCCAGTCGCGCCGCCCCGCAAGATCAGGAATTGGCATTGACATTTAACCCAGAGTTGGCCTCCTGGGATCTGCTCTTCAGCCAGGGTGAAGAATATGAGGCGCTCGCGCCCGAAAGTCGCGCCGAAGTACAGCACCACCTGCGCGAAATCATCGTTGTGCTCATCAAGGGGATGCTTAGCGATCAATTGGAGTTCGTTGGCGTCGCCAAGGAACTGTTCACCATCCATGATCTTATCGACATCCGGCGGCACTGTATCGGACGGGGCAAGATCGGCGGAAAGGCTGCTGGGATGTTACTGGCGCAGAAGATCCTGCAAAAGGCCGATACTGAAGACGCAATGGATGTGGGACAATGCATCGAAATCCCCGATTCCTACTTCATCGGCGCGGATGTCTTCTATGATTTTCAACTGATCAACGGTTTCTCGCGCTATATGAACCAGAAATACCGCTCGCGCGAAGAGATCGAAGCAGATTATCCCCACATCCGTCGTACCTACATCGAAGGGCACTTCCCTGGGGAGATCATCTACAGCCTGGGGCGCATCCTGGAGCGGGTAGGCAATGCACCGTTGATCGTGCGTTCATCAAGCTTGCTGGAAGTCCACTTCGGCGCGGCGTTGGCCGGGAAATACGAGAGTGTTTTCTGCCCGAACCAGGGTACAGCCGAAGAGAACTTATCTGCGTTGCTCACGGCTGTAGCACGCGTGTACGCCAGCATACTCAGCCCCGACGCGCTTCTGTACCGCCAGCGCATGGGATTGGTGGACTATGACGAACGTATGGCGGTACTCATCCAAAAAGTCGAGGGGACATACTACCGCAAGTATTTCTTCCCGATGGTCGCCGGCGTAGGCTATAGCCGCAATCCTTTCCGCTGGAATCCAAAAATCCGCCGCGAAGATGGATTTTTAAGGCTGGTCAGCGGCTTCGGGACGCGCGCCGTCGAACGCGTTCCGAATGATTATCCGCGCATCGTCGCCTTGAGCCATCCGCAGTTACGACCCTACGTGGGCGTGCGAGAGACGCGCAAGTATTCGCAGCACTTCATTGATGTGGTGGACATGGAGACCAATTCGCGCAAAACCTTGCCGGTGCGCGAGGTCATCGAAGACGATTATCCGGCGTTGCGCTATCTAGCGTCGCTGGACAAAGGCGATTATCTGGCCCCCATCATCTCACGTCTGGATGCCGAAGACACGCGCAACCTTATCCTGACTTTCGAGCAACTGACCAAGGATAGACATTTCGTCACGTTGATGCAGACGATTCTCAAGAAACTTGAACGCTCCCTGGAATGGCCGGTGGATATCGAATTCACCGTCGATATCCGACCGAAGTACCCTCACGCCGATTACACCATCCACTTGCTGCAATGTCGCCCGCTGGTCAGCCAGAAGCAGGTCAAGAACATTGAAATCCCGGACTCTATCCCCGAATCTAATCTGATCCTGAAAGCCGGCAAACTGGTACCACAGGGTGTTGTCTCGAAGGTTCGCTACATCATTTACGTGGACCCCAAACAGTACAATCAAGCAACCAACTACGAGACGAAATTCGAGATCGCTCGAATTATCGGACGGCTCAACAAACGGCTAGAAAACGAATCGTTTATCCTCATCGGGCCGGGGCGCTGGGGCAGTTCCGATGTCGATCTAGGTGTCAAGGTGACCTATGCTGATATCTTCAACACCAAAGTGCTCGTCGAAATCCCACTGGTCCGCGAGGGCAGTACAGCTGAACCCTCATATGGCACACACTTCTTCCAAGATCTGATCGAAACGGGCATTTTCCCGCTGCCCATCGTGCCAGGGCCAGGGGCAATGCTCAACACAACCTTCATCAAGAGCGCCCCCAACCTTCTCGGTGAGCTGCTCCCCGCCGATGCGTCCTACGCAGCCTACATTCACGTCATCGACGTGCCAGCATTCAGCAAAGGCCGCTATCTGGAGATCGTGATGAACGACGAGGAAGAACGCGCCGTGGGATATTTGAAAGCGCCGTAAGTCAGGAGAATCATCTCTAGAAAACTGGGCCTGCAATTGCAGGCCCAGTCTACTGTGTTCCGTCTACCGTTTACTTTTTATCTACACCCATCCACGCAGCTTGCAGGCCTCCGCGACCCGGCTGACGGCAACCACGTAAGCCGCCGTCCGATTGTCGATCGTGTATTTGTCTGCGGCTTGCGCAACCGAGTGATAAGCCGCCGTCATCTTTTCATCCAGCAAGTCATGGACGTAAGCTTCTTTCCAGTAATAGCCATAGGCATTCTGCACTTGCTCGAAGTACGAAACGGTCACGCCACCAGCATTGCACAGGAAATCCGGCAGAATATAAATGCCCTTTTCGTAAAGAATCTTGTCGGCCTCCAAGGTCGTCGGGCCGTTGGCTAACTCCGCAATGATCTTACCTTTGACGCGGGCCGCATTATCACCAGTGATCTGATTTTCCAAAGCCGCTGGTGTCAGAATATCAACATCCAATTCCAGCAACTCCTCATTTGTTACACTATCAGCGCCCGGATAGTTAACGACCGAGCCGGTATCTTGCTTGTGAGCGATGACCGCTAAACCGTCCAGCCCGTGAGGATTGTAGATGCCACCCTGCGAGTCTGACACGGCGACAACTTTCGCCCCCAGGAGTTCTGGACTCAATGTTGCCGCATATTGTCCGGCGTTGCCAAATCCCTGAATCGCCATCGTTGCGCCCTGCGTGTCAATACCGAGCTTCTGGGCCGCCTCACGGATGCAATACATTCCACCGCGCGCCGTCGCGTCGCCACGCCCGGCAGACCCCCCCAACGGCAGTGGCTTGCCGGTGATCATTCCAGGAACATTGTACCCACGCATAAAGGAATATTCGTCCATCATCCACGCCATAATCTGGGGCGTCGTGTAGACATCGGGCGCAGGAACGTCCATATCCTCGCCGAGGATGCGCCCCACTTGGCGGATATACGCGCGGCTCAACCGTTCCAACTCACCCGGTGACATAGCTTTGGGATTGCAGATGATGCCACCCTTCCCTCCTCCCAAGGGAATGTCCATAACCGCCGTCTTCCAGGTCATCCACGCTGCCAGCGCACGTACCGTATCGATTGTTTCGTGCGGGTGGAACCGCAAGCCACCCTTTGTTGGTCCACGAGAGTCATTATACTGCACCCGGAAACCGTGAAAGATTTCGGTGGATCCGTCATCCATCCTGACCGGCAAAGTGACGTGAAGCTCTCGAACAGGCCAACGCAGCAGTTCGTGAATAGCAGGTTCAAGCTGCATCACTTCAGCTGCAATATCCAACTGCTTCTGAGCAATCGCAAACGGATTCAGTTCTTCTGTTGACATCTTACCTTTCCTCCTAAGCTAAAATAAGTATGTGGAACCGGCAAGTTTTTTTGCCCCCCCCGCCGGTCGTTACTGAGAGTCTATCCG
>JBJYXQ010000380.1:0-2454 GCA_046260035.1 Anaerolineae bacterium | reverse complement strand
ACGCCGCCCGCCGCCGACATCCTCAATCCCGACGCGGTGGCGACGTTCATCCGCCTGGTCTACGACCGCTACTTTGAGGCGCTGGGCGACCACTTCGGCACGACGATCCGCGCCATCTTCACCGATGAGCCGGGGCTGCTCGGTCGCTCGCGCGAGCGCAACGTCTGGCCCGGCACAACGGGCATCCTCGAACACGTCAACGCCTACCTCGGCTACGACTTCACCCCGCACCTTGCCGCGCTATGGTACGACGACGAACCGGACGCGGCGCGCTACCGCGAAGACTACAAGCGCGCATTGGCCCATCGCCTGGAAGAAACCTTCTACCGGCAACTCTACGACTGGTGTGAAGCGCACGGGGTCGCGCTCACGGGACATCCGGGGCGCGGCGATGACATCGGCTATCTGCGGTACTTCCACATCCCCGGGCAGGACATCGTGTGGCGCTGGGTGCTGCCCGGCGAGACGGCGCTGGAAGGTCCGGAGTCCACGCAGGGGAAGTGCTCATCATCCGCGGCGCGGCACCTGGGACGGCGACGCAACAGCAACGAGTGTTTCGGCGCGTTCGGGCACGCGTTCACCTGGGAGGAGATGAAGTGGCTGGTAGATTGGTTGTTTGTGCGCGGCGTCAATCTGCTCTACCCGCACGCCTTCTTCTACTCGATCCGCGGTCCGCGTAAGGACGAGCGCCCACCCGACGTCGGCCCCAACAGCCCGTGGTGGGATGAGTACAAGCCGTTTGCCGATTACGTCCGGCGGATGAGCTGGCTCAACACGGACGGCGCGGACGACGCGCCCGAACACGTCTGCCACATCGCCATCCTGACCGAATCCATCGATCTGCCCTGGGCAGCGGCTAAAATCTGCTTCCAACACCAACGCGACTTCAATTACCTGGAACTACGCCATTTGTGGGAGGATGCAGCCGCTTTGACAGCGGAGGTCACGGCAGATGGCATCCGCATCGCCGGGATGCACTACAAAGCTGTGATTCTCGATGGCCTGACCGCCATCCCCGAAGAGGCCAAAGCGGCGCTGCAAATCCTCGCCGACGCCGGACGGCTGATTGCCTGGCAATCGACACCTTTTACTTCCGCTAAATCCGTTCAATCCGTTGAGGATTTCCTGGCGGCGATAGATCACCTCGTTCCGCCCGATCTCACGGCGACGCCACCCGTACCGGAGTTGCGCTACCGCCACGTCGTCAAAGAGGGCGCCCATTATTACATCTTCGTCAACGAAGGATTAACGCCGCTATCCACAACGCTCACCGTCTCCGCTGAAGGCCACGCAACGTGGATCGATCCGCTGGCGTTGACGGAAATTGTAGCCGACACACCCCTCAATCTTACACTAGAACCATACTCCCTGCGCATCTTACGAATTACGAATAGCGAATAACGATTATGCGGGCGCCCGTCTTGCTCGAAGTCAAAGACCTGCACACGCAGTTCCCCCTGTCCGAGGGGCTGGTGCGCGCGGTGGACGGCGTCAGTCTCAACATCCACCGGGGCGAGACGGTGGGACTGGTGGGCGAGAGCGGCTGCGGCAAGTCCGTGCTGGCGCGTTCGATCCTGCGCATCGTGCCGTCGCCGGGAACCATCGCGAGTGGACAAATCCTCTACCACCGTCCGGTGGGCAGTCTGTCCGAGACGGTGGACCTGACCACGCTCGATGACGACGATGCTATGCTGCGTTTCATCCGCGGCCTCGAAATCGCGATGATCTTCCAGGAGCCGGCGTCATCCCTCAGCCCGGTGTACACCATTGGGCAGCAGATCGTCGAGGCGATCCAGTTACACCAGCCGGTCTCGAAGCAACAGGCGGAACAACAAGCCGTCGAAATGTTGGGGAAAGTAGGGATGCCCACCCCCTCGCGCACCGTCCATCGCTATCCGCACCAACTGAGCGGCGGCATGTGCCAGCGCGCGATGATCGCCCTGGCGCTCTCCTGCTATCCGAGCCTCCTCATCGCCGACGAACCGACGACGGCCCTCGACGTCACCACCGAGGCACAGATCCTCGAGTTGATGCTCAACCTGCAGCACGAATTCGGCATGGCGATTCTCTTCATCACGCACAACCTGGGCCTTATCGCGCAGATGACGGAGCGCGTCCTGGTGATGTACTTGGGGCGCATCGTCGAAGAGGCCAATGTGGAAACGCTGTTCTACAACCCCAAACACCCCTACACGCAGGCGCTTCTGCGCTCCATCCCTCGCTTGGGGCCGCGAGACCGAAACGCGCGCCTCTACTCCATCCGTGGCACCGTGCCGGAGCCGTACGAAACACCGCCCGGTTGCCCATTCCATCCCCGCTGCGATCAGATGCGGCCTGGTGTCTGCGACCAGCAGGAACCGCCATGGGTGACGATTGTGACGGGGCATAGGGTGCGGTGTGTGCTGTACGGGTGAGTTACTTTTGGTAATCTAATAACCAGAAGTCTGTGGCTTG
>JBJYXQ010000379.1:0-2670 GCA_046260035.1 Anaerolineae bacterium | reverse complement strand
GGATTTCAATGGATTTTCTAACTTTCAACCTGTAACCTGCAACTTGTAACTATTTTCACACGAGGGAGCATCATGGCAGATTTTTTGACTTCGCAAAACGAGGACTTTTCCAAGTGGTATAACGAGATCGTGCAGAAGGCCGATTTGGCCGACTATTCGCCCGTGCGCGGCTGTATGGTCATCAAACCCTACGGCTACACGCTCTGGGAGCGCATCCGCGACGAGCTGGATCGCCGCTTTAAGGCGACGGGGCACGTCAACGCTTACTTCCCGCTCTTCATCCCGGAGAGCTTCTTGCAGAAGGAGGCCGAGCACGTGGAAGGCTTCTCGCCGGAGCTGGCGGTCGTCACCATTGGCGGCGGCAGCGAATTGGAGGAGCGGTTGATCGTGCGCCCCACGTCGGAGACGATCATCGGTCACATGTATGCCAAGTGGATTCAGTCGTACCGTGACCTGCCGCTGCTCATCAACCAGTGGGCCAACGTGGTGCGCTGGGAGATGCGCACGCGCCTGTTCCTGCGTACGACGGAGTTCCTCTGGCAGGAAGGCCACACCGCGCACGCCACCCGCGACGAGGCGATGGAAGAGACGCTGCGGATGCTCGGCGTCTACGCGGATTTCGCGATGAACGAGGCCGCGATCCCCGTGATCCCCGGCCGCAAGAGCGAGAGCGAGAAGTTCGCCGGAGCCGTCGCCAGTTACACCATCGAGGCGATGATGAAGGACGGCAAGGCGTTGCAATCCGGCACCAGCCATTTCCTGGGGCAGAACTTCGCGCGGGCGTTCGATATCAAGTTCCTCGACGAGAACAATGAACAGCAACTTACGTGGACGACGTCGTGGGGGATGAGCACGCGGATGGTCGGCGCGGTCGTGATGACGCACGGCGACGACCAGGGCCTCGTGCTGCCGCCGCGCCTCGCACCGATCCAGGTCGTCATCGTGCCGATCTGGCGCAAGGATGCGGAGCGTGACGCAGTGTTGGAGGTGGCACGCAGCATATACGGACGGCTCAAGGACAGCCTGCGCGTCGAGTTGGACGTCCGCGAGGGCTTCACCGCCGGGTGGAAGTTCAACGATTGGGAGATGCGCGGCGTCCCGTTGCGGATTGAGATCGGGCCGCGCGACGTGGCGAACAAGCAGGTGATGCTCGCCCGGCGCGACATCCCCGGGCGCGAGGGCAAGACGCCCGTGTCGATGGAGGGGCTGGAAACCACCGTCGCCGAGATGCTGGTGACGATCCAGCAGGCGATTTCCCAGAAGGCGCTCGATTTCCGTGAGAGCCACACCCGGGACGTGAGCACCTACGACGAGTTCAAAGAGGCCGTCGAAACCGGCTTCGCCCGCGCGTGGTGGGCCGGCGACGCCGAGGACGAGGCGCGCATCAAAGATGAGACCAAGGCGACCGTGCGCTGTATCCCCACCGAGCAGCCCGGTGGCGAAGGCGTGTGCATTTACACCGGCAAACCCGCCACCGAAGTGGCCATTTTCGGTAAGGCATACTAATTTAACACAGAGGCACAGAGTTCACAGAGTTTTTCAAGACTCTTTCTCTGTGTCTCTGTGGTTGACTTGCAGAGGATACAGAGATGCTTGTGATTGCGAGTCAGAACGGCAGTGTAGGCATCGAAGCGGCGATGCAGGTTTTGCGGGATGGCGGGTCGGCGATGGATGCCGTCGAAACAGGGATTCGGCTGGTCGAGGCCAATCCAGACGACCATTCGGTGGGGTACGGCGGTTACCCGAACTTGCTCGGCGAAGTTGAACTGGATGCGGCGATCATGGACGGCAGCGACCTGACCAGCGGCGCGGTGGGTGCACTCAAAGGCTATCCCTATCCGATTTCGGTGGCGCGCAAGGTGCTGGAGAAACTGCCGCACGTGTTCCTGGTGGGCGAGGGGGCGGCGCGCTTTGCTGCGGAGATGGGCTTCGAGCGGCGCGAGCTGCTCACCGAGCCGGCCCGCGAGGCGTGGGAAAAGCGTCTGCGCGAGGATATCCCTGCTGACGTGCGTCAGCATCTCGTGGAGCAGCCCGATCTGTGGCGTTACGTTGAAATCGCTACGGATCCGGAGCACACGAAAGGCACGACCAACTTCATCGCCCAGGATGCGCGGGGCAATATCGCCGTGGGCGTGAGCACAAGCGGGTGGGCGTGGAAGTATCCGGGCCGTATCGGCGACTCGCCCATCGTCGGCGCGGGATTGTACGCGGACAACCGTTACGGCGCGGCGGCCTGCACCGGCACTGGCGAGATGGCGATCCGCGCGGCGACGGCGCACAGCGTCGTCTTCTACATGAAGATGGGGCTTTCGGTGATCGAAGCCGGGCAGCGCGCGATGGCAGATCTGACCGACCTGGGCGGGCGCTACTTGAGTGGGATGAACTTCATCGCTGTGGATCGCGCCGGAAACCACGTCGGTTTCAGCAGCCGCACTGATAGCACGTATATCTACTTCACCGATGCCATGGATGCCCCGGCAGAAGCCCCGCGCCTCTGTATCCCGCTCCGGGAGCGTTGGAGCAGAGAATAGACTCGATCATTGAATATTTTTACCACGAAGGCACAAAGCCACAAAGTTCTTCAGTGTTTATTTTGTATCTTCGTGGCTTAGTGGTTTAGCTTTTTGGGAGGGCAATGATGTTTCATGCAGCCGACCGGGTGTTGGTAGG
>JBJYXQ010000378.1:0-2023 GCA_046260035.1 Anaerolineae bacterium | reverse complement strand
GGAAGTAAGCGTTCGGCGAATCGCGTAGCCGGCGGCGGCGGCCGGGACGCCGGAAAAGCCCGGATAATCGAGGGGGACGCCTCACTCGCCCCGGAGGGTCAGGGCGCGGTAGGGGTTGGCGTCGAGCAGCGCCTTGACGTCATCTCGGGCGCAGGTCTCTTTCCAGTAGGCGGGTGCAAGCTCGAGCAGCCGGTGCACCGGCCACCGCGGCAGCAGACACAGAATGTCGCGCAGGTAGCTCCAGGGCTCGACGCCGACCATGCGGCAGCTCGCCAGTAAAGAGGTGAACGCCGCGTTGGCCCGCGCGCCGTCGTCGCTTCCAATGAATATCCAGTTCTTCCTCCCGATTGCTTCGCGGCGCAGGTTCAGCTCGCTGATGTTGTTGTGAATCGGCAGCCGTCCGTCGTCGAGGAAGCGCGATAGCCCCTCACGCTGATTGCGAGCGTAGCGCACTGCGTCGTAGATCGGCGTGTCTTCGAGTAGCGATGGCCACTCCGCATCGCACCAGGAAAAGAACGCCTCGAAGATAGGCTTGCTGTGTTTCTGGCGGACACGCTCTTTCTTCTTGCGCGGCGCATCCTTGAGAGAGCGCTCGACACGGAACAGCGCCCAGATGAGGCCGAGCGCGCGCTTGGCTCGATCCGGTTCGCTTTCCAGGGCCTTGAAAAAGTACCTCCGCGCATGCGCCCAGCAGTTGACTTCGGTGACGTTGCCGGTGGCATACAGGTGGTCGTACACAACGTGGGCATCGGCCACCAGATACCCTTCGTAACCGGCCAGTACCGTATCGACCGCGTTGCTGTCGTGCTGGCGGGTGTACTCGAACAATACGTGCAGCCCGGGCGCGACAACCACGAAAAAGTGCCCCGTGCGACACTTGTCCTTGGCCTGTACCAGCACGCCCGTCGCGTCGACGCATAGATAGGCCTGCACAAAGGCATCGGCGCGCATTGCATCGATGAGCGGCACAACCAGCGGCAGCAGCTGCTCGTGCCAGCCGCACATCGTCGCGCGTGCCAGTTCCAGCCCGTCCCGGGCGTAGATCCCCTCCAAACGGTGCAGCGGCAAATGATCCTGCCAGCGCTTGACCAGCGTGTCCGCCAGCATCCCAGGGCCGGCCAAACCGCGAGGGATCGGCAACTCGGGCGTCGCTCCCACCAGTACCTGCGTTTTCTCGCTGTCGCCGTTGTCCTTGCGCACGAACTTCGGCTTGATGATCCGGGCAACCACCACCGAGGCCGGCCGCCTCTCGATCACCTCGGTCACTTCCTCCCCGATGCGCTTGAATCTGTCCAGCCCCTCGCGCTGCACCTCTTCCGGCACGATCTCAATGTTAACGCGCGGAAAATGCTCCGGTAGCGGCTTGCGGCCGGTCGGCTTGCTGCGCTCGTGCGCCTTGACCTGTTGGATCTCCAGGTCTTCGACCTCACGCACGGCCTTGTCGCCGAGCATCAGCTCGAGCATCTGCAACGACAGCTGCGAGCTGTCCTGGGGCAGCTTCTCCGCTTTCTGTCCCAGCAGCCCCCGTTCCAGCTTGCGGCACCGCTCCATCATCTCCAGGTACAGCTTGTGGTACTGGTCACGCGCCTGCTCGGCCGCTAATAGCGCCTCGCGAAGCCGCTCTTGATCCTGCTCCATCATCTCAATACGTCGAGCAAGATCGGCAACCGCATTCATGTACTTTACATGATCTAATCGCGATCGCGTGTCAACAAAAAAGATCAGCGGTCTCTGTCTTTTTCGACACCGCGCAACACGTACGTCAGTTCGCGCGCGTCGATCACGGGCTTGTCGGGCAGCACGAACCGCGCACCGTGAAGCCGCTTGTACAGGATGCACATTCCGTTGCCGTCAAACCACAAAACTTTAAGCCGGTTGGCCCTCTTGTTGACGAAGCAATACAGCGCCCCGCTCCGCGGATCCTCGCCCAAGTATTGTTTCACCACCAGGCTCAGGCTATCGAACGAGCGGCGCATGTCCTGCGGCTCGCTGCACACGAAGATACGGACCGCCGACGGGATCA
>JBJYXQ010000377.1:0-4502 GCA_046260035.1 Anaerolineae bacterium | reverse complement strand
TGCAGTTTGAGCGCGTTCTCTCGCCCAGCGGGCCTTACGGTGGGCACCTGATCCGCCCCTCTGACGGGCACGAACCTAAGCGCATCGCCTGGATTCAATGTGTGGGGTCGCGAAGTGTAGAGCGGAATTGGTGCTCAGCGGTCTGCTGTATGCACTCCACCAAGCAGGCGCTTATCGCCCAGGAGCATAATCCGGGCACGGAAAGCACTATCTTCTACATTGACTACCGCGCTTACGGTAAGGGCTTCGAGGGCTATTACGAGCGCGCCAAAGCCGAGGGCGTGCGCTACATCCGGGCCATGCCTTCGGAAATCAAGCAAGACCCCGTGACCAACAACCTCGAGATTCACTATTCGATGCCCGATGGCAGCCACCGCGTCGAGACCTTCGAGCTGGTGGTGCTCTCCGCGGGTTTGCAAGCACCGTCGGACGCGCAGCGTTTAGCGGAGCGACTGGGGCTGGCGCTTACCCCCGAAGGCTTCTGTGAAACCATGGGCACGGCAATTAAGACGACCCGGGAAGGCGTGTTTGTGTGCGGTGCGTTCGCCGAACCGAAAGACATACCCGAAACCATCATCTCTGCCAGTGGCGCTGCGGCCAAAGCCATGACGCTGCTGTTCGAAAGCCGCTATACCCTTGTCCAACCTAGAGAATATCCCCCCGAACGGGATGTGAGCGGCGAGGAGCCACGCGTCGGGGTTTTTGTCTGCCGTTGTGGATCCAACATTGCCGGGGTCGTGGATGTGGAATCGGTCGTTGATTATGCTGCCGGCTTGAAGAACGTCGTCTACGCCGAGGAGAACATGTTCACTTGCTCCACGGACACGCAGGCACGCATTCGCGAAGCTATCGAGGAACACCATCTCAACCGGGTGGTGGTGGCTTCTTGTACACCCCGCACCCACGAAAAACTCTTCCAGAGCACGATCCGCGAGGCAGGGCTGAACTTCTACCTGTTCGAGATGGCGAACATCCGCGACCAGTGCTCTTGGGTGCATCGCAACTATCCCGATGAGGCCACGGAAAAGGCCGAAGACCTGGTGCGGATGGCGGTGGCCAAAGCCCGGTTGCTCGAACCCTTGCAGCGCAAATCTATGGAATTCAACCACGATGCCCTGGTGATCGGCGGTGGATTGGTGGGGATGGCTGCTGCCCTGGATCTTGCCGATCAGAACTTCAAGGTCTCGTTGATCGAACGCGACAAAGAACTGGGCGGTAATATGCGGCACCTGCACTACTTACTGGGTGGCATAAATCCGCAGGAAATGCTCAGGAACTACGTTGAGAGAACAACGACGCATCCGAATATCAAGACTTACCTAAATGCCGAGGTTGCGACCTTCGAGGGTAGCCTGGGGAAATTCCAGACCACACTCAAGAGCAACAATGGCTACGATGGGCAGGTCATCCAGCACGGCGTGACGATTGTCGCTACCGGTGCTCGGCCCTACACCCCCACGGAATATCTCTACGGGCAAGACAAGCGCATTTTGACGCAGATGGAGTTGGAAGAGCAGATCGCGCATTCGCCTGACACGATTAAAAAGATGCAGGCCATCGTGATGATCCAATGTGTGGGTGGACGGAACGAGGAACATCCCTATTGCAGCCGGCTGTGCTGTTGCCAGGCGGTCAAGAACGCGTTGGAAATCAAGAAGATCAACCCGGACCTGGAGGTTTACATCCTGTACCGCGATCTTCGTACCTACGGCCTGATGGAGAAATACTACCGGCAAGCGCGCCTGGCTGAAATCGTATTCCTGCGCTTCGAGGATGACAGGCCGCCAGAGGTCACGGCGGATGGCTCGCTCCGGGTTCGGGTACACGATGCGATGCTGGATACCGATATCATTCTCGATACCGATGAAGTCATCCTTTCGGTGGCGACCGTTCCCCAAGCCGATACTGCCGACGTGGCACAGCTATTGAAAGTGCCACGCACCGCCGATGGCTTCTTCCAGGAAGCGCACCTGAAACTCGCCCCGGTGGACTTTGCAACCGACGGCATTTTCCTGTGCGGGATGGCGCACTATCCCAAGCGGGTCGTCACTGAGAGCTTGGTCCAGGCCTCTGCGGCTGCATCGCGAGCGTCAACCATTCTTTCCAAAGACGTGATCGAGATCGAACCCACCATCTCCCACGTCATTGACGAGAAATGTGACGGTTGCGCTTACTGTGTTGATCCATGTCCCTTCAACGCCATCACCCTGGTCGAATATGAGGACGAAGAAGGTACTATCAAGAAAACCGTGGTGGTTGACGAGGCTCTCTGCAAGGGATGTGGGACCTGTATGGCTACGTGCCCCAAGGCTGCGATATTCGTGTGGCACTTCAAGCCAGAGCAATTGTTTGCTATGACGATGGCTGCATTGGAGGGATAACTATGTCAGATGATAACGGATTTGAACCCCTCATTATTGCCTATTGCTGCTATTGGTGTTCTTATACGGCAGCCGACTTGGCCGGCACTTCGCGGCTGCAATATCCGCCCAACGTCCGCATTATCCGCGTGCAGTGCAGCGGCATGGTTCACCCCAATATGGTGATCAATGCCCTTACCAACGGAGCCGACGGCGTGTTGATGTGCGGTTGCCATCCCGGCGATTGTCACTACCGGGAGGGCAATCTGGCCGCCCAAAATCGCGCCGAAGCCATTGAGCTGATGTTGGAGGATTTTGACCTGGAACCGGAACGCTACCGTTTGGAGTGGGTGTCTGCTTCCGAAGGGCCACGCTTCGCCCAGGTCATTACTGAAATGGTTGAGGAGATAAAAAAGATTGGACCTAATCCATTGTATTAAAAATAGGGCATCGTCCTGAGAGGAGATGAAATTCGACGGGAAAAGTGGGCGTCGTGACTAAACGGGCAAAAGTATTTGCCAGAGAATGTGTTTTGTGAGAAGGAGGCGAGATTATGGCGATAAAAATAGCACAGGAATGGTTTGCCATCTGCGGTGGCTGTGAGGTTACCATTTTAGATATCGGCGAACCTCTACTCGAGTTGCTACCTGAACTGGAGTTCGTGCATATGCCGGTCATTATGGATCATAAAGTCTATGGTCAGACTGGCGAGTTGAACCACATCGAGATCCCGGAAGCGGACGTGGGCATCATCAGCGGCAGCGTCCGCAATGAGGAAAACAAGGAAACCGCCGAAGCGATGCGGGAGCGGGTAAATTTCCTCATCGCGATGGGATCCTGCGCGTGCTATGGAGGGATTCCCGCCCTGGCTAACCAATTTGGCGTGGAAGAAATCTACGAACGTGTGTATAAAGGCAACAGTACAACCGATCCCGGAGAAACCCCAACGAAGGGTGTGCCACCTCTTACAGATCGCGTGTATTCGGTGGGCGAGATTGTCAAAGTGGATCTCCAACTCCCCGGTTGCCCGACCACACCAAGTATGTTCGTGGCTGCTGTTATGCACTTGCTCAAAGGAACACCGTTTGCCCTGGAGCAAAAGAGCGTTTGCGATCACTGCCCCACTATGCGCGAAAAGAAAGCCGTCAGCGAGCTGAAACGTCCTCTGGAGTCGGTAGAAGGTGTTGGAGAACCGCTTGATCAAGTGCGCTGCTTTATGGAGCAAGGCTTCCTCTGTCTGGGGCCGGCCACACGCGCTGGCTGTGGGGGGATGGAAGGGGGCTCCCCACGCTGTATCAACGCCTATATGCCCTGCCGGGGATGCTTTGGTCCACTACAGGACAATGCCAATCCCATGGTGGATATGATGGGTGCACTCTCGAGCATTGGACTGAATCCACGGCAGATTCCGGATCGGGCGGCGCAATTCAATCGCTTTGTCGGTTCTGGTCGTCTACGTCCGAAACGGAGGAGGAGGTAAATTATGGGCAAGACACTCGTTATTCAACCTGTCAGCCGTATCGAAGGCCACGCCAAGATCACCGTCCAACTGGATGACGCAGGTAACGTTTCCGACGCGCGCGTGCATGTCATCGAGCTGCGCGGTTTCGAAAAATTCTGCGTGGGGAAACCAGTGGAAGAGATGCCCCGCATCACCACACGTATCTGTGGAGTATGCCCCTGGTCGCACCATCTAGCCTCGTCGAAGGCTACGGATGCGGTCTTCGGCGTCAAACCCCCACCCGCAGGAGAAAAGCTGCGCCGTTTGTGCAACAGCATCGCCTATATGGAAGAACACATCCTCCACTTCTATATCCTTGCCGGGCCGGATTTCGTGATGGGACCAGACGCCGAGTATCCGATCCGCAACGTCATCGGCATGGTCGGCGCGGTCCCCGAAGTTGCCACGCGCGTGGTGAAAGTGCGGCAGATGTGTGCCAAGATGCTGGAGATGATCGCGGGTAAAGCAATCCATCCGGCTGCCTCCGTCCCTGGTGGGTTCAGCCGCCCTCTACAGCCGGCAGAGCGCGATGAACTCCTGCCAATGGCAGAGGAAGCGTTGGACATGGCGAAGTTCACCATCGCGTTTGCCAAGTCTGACATCTTCCCCAAGTATCTGGATGTGGTGAAGACGGTTGGCAC
>JBJYXQ010000376.1:0-3158 GCA_046260035.1 Anaerolineae bacterium | reverse complement strand
GCTGAGCGCTTGCTTCTATTGACAATCACCCTTGCCCGGGTACAATGCCTTCTGGTTTGATAAAAGGAAGACGCCCAACGATGGCGCGAAGAATAGCTTCATCACATTTCACGCATCACATAGCATAGTTCGCATCCATCAAATCCGTTGAGTCTGAAGGAGAGATATGGCCAAGGTATACGTTTCAGATCACCCACTGGTAAAGCACAAATTGACCTATCTGCGCAGTATAGACACAGACCCCAAAAAGTTCCGTGAGTTGATCCGCGAGATCACGCTGCTGTTGGCTTACGAAGCCACCAAGGATCTGGAAATCGCTCCCACAGAGGTGGAAACACCATTGACCACAACGGTGGGCTACAAACTCAAAGAACCCATCGGCTTGATCCCCATTCTGCGTTCCGGCCTGGGGATGGTTGAAGGGATCTGGGAAATGATTCCCGCGGCGGAAGTCTGGCACATCGGCCTGTTCCGCGACGAGCAAACGCTGCGTCCCGTAGCCTACTACAACCGGCTGCCGATCCACCCCACGGTATCCGTGTGCTTGATTCTGGACCCGATGCTAGCGACCGGTGGGTCAGCGGTGAAAACAGTGGAGATTTTGAAAGCATGGGGCGCACGTCGCATCAAGTTCATGGGACTGATTGCCGCTCCAGAAGGCATAGAGGCGCTTACCTCACAGCACCCAGACGTGGATATTTACGTCGCATCGGTGGACGAGCGCCTAAACGAGGTTGGCTACATCGTGCCAGGATTAGGGGACGCCGGGGACCGGCAGTTTGGTACCGGCTAAGGAACAATCGTGAACTTTGCGGGACAGTATGCGCTGACTGTGCTGACGGGGTTCGGCCTCGCGTTGCTCATCACGCCACTAGGCGGATGGCTAGGTCGACGCTGGCACATCGTCGCCTTGCCGGATAAAAGGCGACGGCACGGTAGTGCGGTCTCCAAGTTCGGTGGCCTGGGGCTCGCAGCGGGATTCTTCGGCGCACTGCTCGTATCGCGGATCAATGCCATCCCCACCTCTGATCCTAACGAAACCCGTCGCCTTTGGGGATTGATCGTCGGTGCAGCGGTTATGTTCATCGTAGGCATAATCGATGACCGCTATGATCTACCGCCTTGGGCACAGTACGGCGGTTACGCCCTGGCTGCCGGGATCGCCATCGGCACGCTCATCATCCTGGAACGTTTCAACAATCCGTTGACTAACGGGCTGATCGTTTTGCCCGCCCTGCTGTATATCCCTCTCACACTGTTTTGGATGACCGGCATGATTGTCACCGTCAACTGGCTGGATGGACTGGACGGGTTGGTCGCAGGCGTCGCAGCGATTCTGGCAGCGGTGTTAAGCCTTCATATGTTCCGCTCCGAACAGTACAGCGTGATTCCGCAGGCACTGGCACTGCTTGGCGCGTCTTTGGGATTTCTAGTCTATAACATCGCTCCGGCGCGCGTCTTTATGGGCAGCAATGGGGCCTTTATGGTGGGTTATCTACTCGGTGCGCTCGGCCTGGTCGCTGGAGGGCGCGTCGCTACCGTGCTACTGGTGATGGGCATCCCTATCGTCGACGTGGCTTGGACGATCCTGGATCGTTGGCGACACGGAGCGAGCCCCTTTCGTGGAGACCGCCGTCACCTCCATTTCCGTTTGCAGGATGCCGGATATTCGACCCGTACCATCGTTTTTGTCTACTGGATATTTTGCGCAATTGCCGGAACGCTGGGGCTGACACTGGCCTCGCGCCTTTACAAACTGGTGGCCCTGGCACTGCTAGGAGGGTTGACACTGGCCCTATTATTGTATCTCAGTC
Source organism: Anaerolineae bacterium (assembly GCA_046260035.1). Taxonomy (GTDB): domain Bacteria; phylum Chloroflexota; class Anaerolineae; order B4-G1; family SLSP01; genus DSWT01. Next base: position 1,344 of record JBJYXQ010000376.1, on the reverse strand, counting down.
GAAAGGATGCCGCATGATCCGCCTGCGCTGGATCCTGCTTGCTGGTCTGGTCGCCATTGCATTGACGGCCTGCGCCACGTCGACGCCAATGCCATCCCCGTCCCCCACCCAAGCTACCCCCACACCAACGGCAACCCCAACGGCGACGGCCGTCCCCACGTGGACGCCGGAACCCACACCACACCCACAACAGCTTGTCGTGTGCGCGACTGAGCCAACTTACGCCAGCCCGTTTGCGCCCTCGCAGTCCGCCTACGACCTGCTGGCGCTATTCTACGAGGAACCGCTGGAGCGCGTGAGTTATCGTTGGGAGGCGCGCCTGGTAGAACGTGTACCCTCCGTGGAAACCGGCGACGTGATTACACGCGCAGTTTCCGTCCCGCCCGGCACGCGCTACGTCGACACCACGGGCGCGATCCAGACGAACGAGAGCGAGGAGACGCTACAACTACCCCAACTCGTCGTCACCTTTACTCTCAGAACCGATGCCAAGTGGTCCGATGGCACATCCCTGACAACAGATGACGTCATCCTGGGGTATTACCTGGCGCAATCGCCGGAAACCTACGGTCGCTGGCGGGATTTGGTTGAGCGCACGGCCAGCTTTGTCGCCGTGAATCGCCACATCGCGCGCTGGGAAGGCATTCCCGGCTACCTCAGCACTGATTATCCCGGATTCCTCTTCCCGCCCCAGCCAGCGCACCGTTGGGAAAACAAAGGATTGGCACAAGTCCTTAATGATCGCACGCCACCTGCGACCGGTCCCTTCCGCATCGTCGCGTGGGAGGCCGGGCGCGAGGTGCGGCTCGAACCCAATCCCTACTTCCTGGGCACACCACCAACGTTAGAGAGTATCATCTTCCGCTTCCCCAAGCTGGATCCCGGTTCGTGGGGTGAACTATTGCTCGCCGGGCAGTGCGATGTTCTCCTGCCTGATCCGGTGATGCAGACCGACTGGCAAACGTGGATGTACTTTCTTGGACAAGGCCAGGCGATGATCTGGGCCGACGTCGCCCCCGTGGTGATACGCCTCGACTTCAACCTGCAACCGGAAAAAGAGGTACTCTCCCCATTGCACGATCCGCAAGTTCGCCAGGCCCTGGTGCAATGCATTGACCGCACCGCATTGAGCGAAGCGCTTTCTGGGGAAGCATTCGTGCCCGCCAGCGGCTTCATCCCGCCGGGGCATCCAGCCTACGACCCGAACGTCGCTGCGTTGACCGCTTACGATCCCATTGCAGCGCAGGCGTTGTTGGATGAGATTGGCTGGCGCGACGAAGACGGCGACGGCATCCGCGAGGCGCACGACGTGCCGGAATTTACCGACGACACACCGCTAAGCCT
>JBJYXQ010000375.1:0-2279 GCA_046260035.1 Anaerolineae bacterium | reverse complement strand
GCCGGACGGCCCAACAACAGCATGCAGTGGACGGCGCTGCGCGCCGCCGCTGATGCTGAGCGTTCGACGTACGATATCAATAAATCGACCAGAGAGTGTAGCATGGAGAGTTCAAATGAAAAATGGGAAAACGGAGCCGGCAAGCCAGGGCGATGGCGCTAACGATGAATGGAAAAGCCTGGACATGGCACTGCTGCAGGCTAAGTTGCAAGCTTCACCGAATGGCCTCAGTCAGGCCGAGGCTCAACGCCGGTTAGCACAGTATGGCTCTAACGAGATTGCGGAAAAGAAAACTAATTTATTCCTGAAATTCCTGACCTATTTCTGGGGACCAATCCCATGGATGATTGAAGCGGCCATCATCCTGTCGGCACTGGCCCGACACTGGCCGGATTTTATCATCATCCTCATTCTACTTCTGGCCAATGCCATGGTCGGATTCTGGGAAGAACACGAGGCAGGCAACGCCATTGAAGCTCTGAAGGCCAGGTTAGCTATTAAGGCTCGGGTCCGGCGCGATGGGAAGTGGACCGCTCTCGAAGCGCGGGAGCTGGTGCCGGGCGACGTCATCCGCGTGCGCCTGGGCGACATCGTGCCCGCGGATGCGCGCTTGCTGGCGGGTGACCCGGTGGAGGTTGATCAATCCGCATTGACAGGTGAATCTCTGCCCGCCACGCGAAGACCTGGCGAGTCGGTGTTCTCGGGTTCAATCATCCGCCAGGGCGAAATTGGCGCGATGGTGTATGCCACAGGCCAGAACACCTACTTCGGCAAGACCGCACAACTGGTGCAGGAGGCGCACACCGTCAGCCATTTTCAGCGCGCAGTGCTCAAGATCGGCAATTATTTGATTATCCTCGCAGTGACTTTGGTGGTGTTGATCCTGGCGGTAGCGTTGTTCCGCGGCGACCCGATGCTCACCGCGCTACAGTTCGCATTGGTGCTGACCGTGGCCGCGATCCCCGTGGCGATGCCGACGGTGCTTTCCGTGACAATGGCGGTGGGCGCGCGCCTGCTGGCCAAAAAGAAGGCGATTGTGACTCGGTTGGCGGCCATTGAGGAATTGGCGGGAGTGGACGTGTTGTGCTCGGACAAGACCGGCACCCTGACCCAGAATAAGCTGATGCTAGGCGATCCATTCTGTGTGAATGATGTACCTGCTGATCTGGTTATCCTCAGCGCCGCGCTGGCGTCACGAGAGGAAAATGACGACACCATCGACCTGGCCGTTCTGGGCGGCCTGGAAAATGATCAAGCCCTCAAGGGTTACCAAAGGGTCCATTTTCAGCCATTCGACCCAGTGCATAAGCGCACCGAAGCCACCGTGAAAAGCGTGGATGGGAAGGAGTTCAAGGTGACGAAGGGCGCACCGCAGGTGATTTTGGAGTTGTCAGCTAATGCCGGGGAAATCAAGTCCGCCGTCGAGAAAACCGTTAACGAATTTGCTGCGCGGGGATTCCGTTCACTGGGCGTGGCTAGAACCGACGCCCAAAGCCAATGGCAGTTTCTTGGCGTGTTGCCGCTTTTCGATCCCCCCCGTGAAGAGGCAAAAGCAACTATCGTGGCCGCCCGGCAGATGGGCGTAACTATAAAGATGGTTACGGGTGATCAAATGGCTATCGCTCGAGAAACCGCCGGGAAATTAGGGCTGGGTACTAATATCCTCGATGCCAGTGGCTTCGGCGACACGAAGCATCATGAGACATCGCAGTTGTCAGAGTCCATCGAGAAATCCGACGGTTTCGCCCAAGTGTTTCCCGAACACAAGTTCCACATCGTGGATGTCCTGCAGCAACGCGGCCACATCGTCGGTATGACCGGTGACGGGGTCAATGATGCCCCAGCTCTAAAGAAAGCCGACTGCGGTATCGCCGTTTCGGGCGCAACAGATGCGGCGCGGGCGGCAGCGTCCATTGTGCTACTGACGACCGGCCTTTCGGTGATCGTCAACGCGATCAAAGAGAGCCGTAATATATTCCAGCGGATGAACAGCTACGCTATATATCGTATCACCGAAACGTTGCGCGTGCTGCTGTTTATGACGCTGTCGATCCTGGTATTTGACTTTTACCCGGTGACCGCGGTGATGATCGTGATCCTGGCGTTGCTCAATGATGGCGCCATCCTGTCCATTGCCTATGACAATGTTCATTACAAGGACAAGCCCGAGGCATGGAACATGCGAATGGTGTTGGGGATCTCCACGGTGCTGGGCGTCATCGGAGTCGTCTCCGCCTTCGGCTTGTTTTATCTCGGTGAGCGTGTCTTTCACCTCGACC
>JBJYXQ010000374.1:0-1923 GCA_046260035.1 Anaerolineae bacterium | reverse complement strand
AACGCTGAACTATCTGGATAAGAGCGAGGCCGCTGGCTCATCGAGGAAAAGGGCGCAGCGCGGATGCCGTTGTAAAATCGACGAGGGGTGCAGGTTCGTCACTGGCCCCTCGACCGCGCCTTTCACGGCCTGTGCCTTGCGCGCATCAGGCACGGTGCAGATGATGGCCGCGCTCTTCATAATCTGCCGGATGCTCATCGAGATCGCCTGTGTGGGCACATCGTCGAACGTGGGGAACCACCCCTCACCCAACTGCTGGCGGCGACAGGCTTCGTCCAGGTTCACGACGAGGTAAGGTTCCTCGGTTTCGAAGTCGGCGGGCGGATCGTTGAACGCCAGGTGACCGTTCTCGCCGATGCCGATGCAGGCCACGTCGATGGGATGCGCCGCGATGAGAGCACCTAATCTCGCACACTCGGCAGCGGGATCGGCGGCCTCACCATTGACGTAGTAGAACTTCCGCAGCATCGGCAGCTTATCCGCAAAACGCTCCTTGAGATACTTGCGGAAACTCGCCGGGTGCGTTTTGGGCAGCCCGATGTATTCGTCCAAATGGAACACCGTCACCTTCGACCAGTCAACATTGTGCAACCCGTAGTTGCCCAGCACCAGGCTTTCCAGCATCTCAAACTGACTTGCTCCCGTCGCCAGGATCAGATTCGCCGCGCCGCGCGCTGCAATCGCCGCGTTGAGCCACTGCGCCGTCTGCGCCGCAGCCGCCATGCCCATATCACTTTTTGTCTTATAGATATTCAAATTCATCGAGTATTCCTCCAAGAAAAACAACGTGGGCAAACTGTTAGTTCGCCTCTGCCGCAAGCGCCGCAAACTTGCGGCAACAGCTTGCGTTACACCAAATAACGTTTGGGCACCTTCGCCACGTAGGTAAACGTCGGATTGACGAACTGCGTGACTCGCGCCTCGAGGACCTGCCCTAGAAAGAGGTAAGCCTCGCTACGCGTGAAATTGTAGCTCTCTTCCAGCCACAGAAGCATAGCTTCCAATGCGTAACGGAATGCATCCTCCGCCGGGCGCGCCATCGCCAACGTCATGATGTGCGTCGCATCCACCACACGCGGCCAGTGCATCGACGCAGGTTTCTCCGATAATTCACACCACACCTTCACGCGCCCGCTGGCTTCAATGCCGCCCGAGCCACAGATTTCGCCATCCCCCTGGATGGCATGCATATCGCCGATGTGCAGCAATGCGCCGGGGACATGTACCGCGAGTTGTACCGCCGCCCCGGTCGTGATTTCCTGCGCGTCGAAGTTGCCGCCCCAGTAGCCGGCCCAGCCGTTGTGATAACGCTCGCGTGCCGGTGCCACACCCACAAAGCCAAGCATCGGCGCAGCAGGAAGCTTGAGCGCGTCGCTCCAGCGGATCCAGCCATCCTTGATCTCGACAATGCGATGGCGCGCGCCGATGCCGGTTCCGCCCAACCATCCGGGCATCGCGCCGGTGCTGCCCCGGAAATTGGTAAATCCCACCGAATCCAGGTCGATCTCGCCGACGTGGACGGTCAACATCTGCCCTGGCTCCGCGCCCTCGACGAAAATGCACCCACTGGACGGATTGCCGCCATACAAACGTTGCCGCAGTGCTTCGCCGTCCGGATGCGTATCGAGCCACGGCCCGCGATTGAGCTGCGTCTGTACCTCGAACACCTCACCCGGTTTCACCGTCATCGTAGGTGCATTATCCGCCCCAATCTCGAAGTACAACGTCTCCGTCGTCGCTCTTTGCATAAATACCTCCTCTAGCTGTCAGCGATCAGCAATCAGCTTTCAGCATCTAGCGCTCTGGCTGATAGCTGAAAGCTGACCGCTGATTGCTATGCTAAACACCGGCACGCAATGCCTTCGCCCATCTCTTTCGGCCAACAGCGATTGCCGGAGATGCAGGCAGCGCGGGCTTGCCCGG
>JBJYXQ010000373.1:2963-4750 GCA_046260035.1 Anaerolineae bacterium | reverse complement strand
GCCTTGATCCGCAAATTGCCTGCTGTGGAGACCCTGGGATCTGTGACCGTCATCTGTTCGGATAAGACCGGCACGTTGACCGAGAACCGGATGACCGTCACAATCGTGGATGTCGCCGCGCATCAACTCGATCTACAAGAAGTGATGCGCCAGCACCGACCGGCGTTGGATGCTCAGGATTGCCAGGTGGGATTGCTGGAAACGCAGTCGGCGGCGGTGCAACTGACGCTGGCTGGTGGCGCTTTGTGTAACGATGCGCTCTTCAAACCTGACGCACAACAGGGCTGCTTTCATACGCTCGGCGATCCGACCGAAGGCGCGTTGCTGGTTGCCGCTGCGCATGCAGGCCTGATGAAGGAACAACTGGATATGTGGCTCCCCCGCGTCGCCGAATTGCCCTTCGATTCGGAACGCAAACGGATGACGACCGTTCATGCCCTGGATGCGGACATGGCTCTCCCCGGCGCGCTGCAACTCTTGAGACAGCAGGCTACATCCCATATCGCGGTGACGAAAGGCGCGGTAGACGGCTTGCTCGACATCACGGCGCAGGTCTGGGTAGACGACCATGCCGAGTCACTCTCCGCTGACTGGCGCCAGCGTATCGAAACCGCCAATGAACAACTTGCGCGCAATGGTATGCGCGTGTTGGGCGTGGCTTTCCGTTATCTGGAAGGCGAGATTGCACCGGATCAAGCCGTCCAAGAGGCTGACCTGATTTTTGTGGGCATGGTCGGCATGATTGACCCGCCGCGTGCTGAGGTGCGCCAGGCCGTTGCGACGTGCAAGACCGCGGGTATCCGGCCGGTGATGATCACCGGCGATCATCCCCTGACAGCGCTTGCCATTGCCAGGGATTTGCAAATTGCGAGTGGCGACCGGGCGCTCACCGGCACCGACCTGAATCGTATGTCCGACACTGACCTGGAAGCTGTCGTCGAAGATGTTTCGGTCTATGCCCGTGTTTCCCCTGAAGACAAGCTCAAGATTGTGCAGGCCTTGCAACGGCGTGGACATATCGTTGCGATGACGGGCGATGGCGTCAACGATTCTCCGGCGCTCAAACGCGCTGATATCGGTGTGGCGATGGGCATTACCGGAACGGACGTTGCGAAGGAAGCCGCCGATATGGTGCTGTTGGACGATAACTTTACGACTATAGTCTCCGCAGTCGAGGAAGGACGCGTCATCTACGACAATTTGCTGCGCTTCATAAAATTCTCGATCGGGGGTAACCTGGCCAAAGTGCTGGTGATGCTTCTCGCGCCCCTCCTCGGCGTCCGTGTAGCCCTGCTTCCGTTGCAGTTGCTCTGGCTGAACTTACTGACCGATGGCTTGATGGGATTGGGGCTAGGGCTTGAACCCGCTGAAGCTGGCACTATGCGCCGTCCGCCGCGTTCTCCTCAGGCCAGTTTGCTGGATAGGGTATCGCGCCGGCATATTCTGTGGGTGGGTATTTTGATCGCGGCAATTACGCTTGGAGTGGGGTATTTTTACTATACTCCTGGCAGTGTTGTGTGGCAGACGATGATGTTCACGACGTTGGCCTTCACCCAGATCGGGCATGCGTTGGGATTGCGCGCGGCAGGGAAGAACCTTTTGGCCGGTCTGCGCGCGAATCCGGTGCTGATCGGTGTTGCTGTTCTCACGACGTTGTTACAGTTAGCCGCGGTTTATGTGCCATTCCTTGATACATTCTTCCAGGTGACGCCTTTATCCGCAGCCGACTTTGCCCTTTGCGTTGGGTTGGGCGGCGTCGTCTGGGTTGCGGTCGAAATCGAGAAAGG
>JBJYXQ010000373.1:0-2863 GCA_046260035.1 Anaerolineae bacterium | reverse complement strand
AACTATGATCGTCTCGCCGCCGAGGGCACGCGCTTTGATCAATGCCATGTGCAGCACACCGTCTGCTCGCCGTCGCGGTGCAGCCTGATGACGGGGTGGTATCCGCACGTTTCCGGTCATCGCACGCTGTGGCATCTGCTGCGCCCGCACGAACCGAGCCTGTTCCGCTATCTCAAGGAGGCGGGCTATCATATCGAGTGGTACGGCAAGAACGATCTCTACAGCCAGGCCTACTTCCCCGGTACGGTGGATCATTACGCGGACCCCGGCGGCGGGCACGCCGGACCGAACGTCTTCCAGCCAGACGAGCCGGGCTATTTCAGCTTCCTTTACGAGCCGTTCCCTGGCAGGCCGGAGGAGACTGCCGACATGCGCCGCGTACAGGCCGGTATCGACTTTTTGCGCGGTCAAGCCCGTCAGACTGAGCCGTTTGTCCTATATCTGCCACTGTCTCTGCCGCACCCGCCTTATGCCTGCCCGCAGCCTTTTCACGATATGGTCGATCCGGCGGATATTCCGCCATTGCGACCCGCGAATCTGCCGGACAAACCGGATTACTTTGATTTGATCCGCCGCTATCGCCGCCTGGACGAAGTGCCGGATGAGGTTTTCGCCCAAGTCCAGGCCATCTATCTCGGTTCCAACAGTTATGTGGACTGGATACTCGGACAGTTGCTCGACGCGCTGGACGAGACCGGGTTGGCGGAGAACACCTGCGTTATCGTCACCAGCGATCATGGCGATTGGGCCGGTGACTACGGTCTGGTGGAGAAGTGGCCCAGCGCGCTCGACGATACGCTGACCCGCGTGCCACTCATCATCCGCACACCGGATGGCGCGGCAGGACACGTTGTCCGTGAGCCCATCGAGTTTTTCGACATTATGGCGACGATGATGGACCTGGCGGGCATCGAGGTCCAACACACCCACTTTGCGCAATCGCTTGTCCCGCAGCTTGGCGGCGCGCCCGGTATCCCCGACCGCGTCGTCTTCGCCGAGGGTGGCTACGATCCCCATGAGCCACACGCCTTCGAGGGCCGCGCCAACGACGGCATCTTCCGCGAGGCGACGCACATCTACTATCCGAAGGGCATCCAGCAGCAGGAACATCCCGAAAGCGTCTGCCGCGCGGTGATGATGCGCACACTCGATTACAAACTCGTGCGACGCCCACTCGGCGTGAGTGAATTGTACGATCTGCGTACCGATCCGCGCGAACTGCGCAACGTTTACGCGGACCCGTCCTACAGCACTGTCCGCACGCAAATGGAAGCGGGATTGCTCGATTGGTATATCCGCACGGCGGACGTTGTTCCGGTGGGGGAGGACCCGCGCGGATTGCCCCGACTATAGTCGTGCTTTCGAGAATGAATATTTTCACCACAAAGGCACCAAGCCACGAAGTTTCTATAAGCTTCCTTTGTGTCTTCGTGACTTAGTGGTTGATTTTCCGAGGAGGGACGCAATGGCCTATATGGTGATGCTGGTTGCCGATGACGTCGATCAACTGAACGAGGTACTAGAAGCCTGGAAGTGCATCCATGTTGACGATGTGATTTATGTGGACAGCACGTGCTTCCATCGCGCCGGGACGCGATCTCATCACATTCCCATGCGCTTCATGTTCGAGTCTTTGGCAAAGGGCCGGCAACAATGTTCAGTCACGTTGTTCGGCATTGTTGCCGATGAGGCGATGGTGCAGGAGTGCATTACGCAGGCGGAAACCGTTGTTGGCGATCTCGATGCGGCGACAAATACGATGTTGGTGGCGTGGCCGCTGCCCATCGTTAAGGGCTTTTCCGCGCAGACTGTGTGCGAGGATGACGCGCAATGATCTGGCTGACTTTTCTGATCAGCGCCGTGATCCTCGTTATTGCGGCGATCAAGTTGGCCGAGTATGGCGACGCCATTGCTTTCCACACCAAGCTGAGCGGAATGTTCATCGGCGCGCTGCTCATCGCCGGGGCGACGTCGCTGCCGGAGCTGCTGACGATGATCAACTCGATCGGCCAGAATCACATCAACCTCACGGCCGGTGACCTTTTTGGCAGCAGTATGTTCAATATGCTGCTACTCGGTGTGTTGGATATGGTGTTTTACAAGAATCGCATTTTGCGTCGCGTGGCGCTCAAGCATGCGCTGACCGCCAGCCTGGGCACGATGTTGACCGGGATGGCGGTTTTCTTTTTGCTGGCTAATATCCACGGTAGGATCGCATGGTTGGGCCTGGACAGTTTGTTGATGATGGCGACCTATTTCATCGGGATATGGTTGCTGCGGTCGAATCCGGTCAGAGGGGCCGAAGAAGAGGTCGTTTCCGACGAAGCCGATGAAGTGCCCACGCTACGCAAAGCGGTGATCGGTTTTGTGATTACGGCAGCCGTGCTGATCGCCGTTGCACCGTATATGGTGCGCAGTGGATCGGGCATCGCCAAAGTGACCGGCCTGGGAGATGGCTTTGTGGGCATGGTGCTGATTGCGTTTGTCACATCATTGCCGGAACTGGTGGCGATGATCGCTGCGGCTCGTTTTGGCGCGTATGATCTGGCGGTCGGCAATCTCTTCGGCAGCAACGTCTTCAACATGTTCGCTCTGGCCTTCGCCGATGTGATTTACGTCGAAGGCAGTTTCCTTGGCGCGATCGACCCGGTGTTTGCGCTGGCGGGTTTGCTGGCGATGCTGTTGACGACGTTAGGCTTGATCGGCAACCTGGCTCAGGTCGAGCGCCGCATCTGGATCGTGGAATTGGATGCGTTGCTCCTCATCGTGACGTATCTGGCCGGACTGTATCTACTCTATTCTCGTGGCATTGGAGGTTAATATGACATTAGCTTTGTATCTGGTACCGGTGTTGGCTGTGATG
>JBJYXQ010000372.1:0-4791 GCA_046260035.1 Anaerolineae bacterium | reverse complement strand
GCCGTGACGCCGGATTTTATCGCCACCACCGGTTTCTTGCGGGTGATTTCCATCGCCGTCTCAATGAAGAGTTGCCCGGCGGGCACACCTTCGACGTACATCAAGATGACGCGCGAATTGGGGTCCTCGCCCCACGCCGCCATCAGATCGATCTCGCTGACGTCGGCTTTGTTCCCCAGACTGACGAATTTGGAGAATCCGATGCGGCCCGCCATAGCCATATCGAGCACGGCTGTTCCTAGCGCGCCGGACTGCGACATAAATGCAATCGGCCCGGCCGGCGGCATCCCGGCGGCAAAGGTTGCGTTGAGATTGACGGTGGTGTTGATAATGCCCAAACAGTTTGGCCCGATCAGGCGGATGTTGTGTTCCTTGGCAGTCTTGACGAGTTGCAACTCTTGTTCCAGACCCTCGCGGCCCGCTTCGCGGAAGCCGGCGCTGATGATAACCACCGCGGGGATCTTCTTCTGTCCGCACTCTTCCAGCGCGGTTAAAACAAAACGTGCCGGGATAACGATAATGGCGAGATCAATGGGGTCAGGTACTTCAAGGACAGAGGGATAAACTTTTAAGTCAAGGATTTCATCAGCTTTGGGATTAATGGGATAAATCTTGCCTTCGAAACCACCGGTTATAATATTGTTCAGTACCGCATAACCAAGTTTTTCGACATCACGCGAAGCCCCAATCACGGCAACTGATTGTGGAGCAAAAAATGTATCCAGCATTCCTATTCCTCTCAACGACATTAGTTCAAACAGCAAAATGGGCACCGCCCATATGCGTTGCCTATTTTATCACTAATGCCGCGCATTGCAACAATTGGCGATCACGAATAATTTATGAATGGGGGCCAGGCGTCATTGACTCAGCAGATCCGGGGCAATTGCGCGCCGGTCAACATCGGCAGGATGCGCTTGGCTCCGTAGGGCGTTTGCAAGACAACGCGGCCTGCATGCGCTGCGCTGACGTGCCCGATCAACGCCGATTCCTTTCCTAATGGATGTGCACGCAGTGCGGACAATGCTGCCTCCGCTGCCTCTGCTGCGACCGCGATGATGACTTTCCCTTCGTTCGCCGCGTAGAGAGGATCCAGCCCCAGGAATTCGCACGCTCCACGCACAGCTTCGCGTATGGGGATGGCGCTTTCTTCGATCTCGATGCCGATCCGCCCCCCCTTTGTCCCCCCTGTATGGGGGGAGATAGGAGTACCGTCCCCCCCATCGGGGGGGATTGAGGGGGGGAGCTCCGGTGGGGACGCCCACTCGTTCAATACCGACGCCAGCCCGCCGCGCGTTGCATCACGCATGCAGCGTACTTGTCCCGGGACGGCATCCAGTAGCGCGGCGATAAGGCCGTGCAGCGGTGCGACATCGCTCTGCAAGCTGGACTGGAACCCCATCCCCTCACGTTTCAACATCACTGCTAACCCGTGATCGCCGACCGGCCCGTTGATGAGCAGGGCATCACCCGGGCGTAAATGCGCTGGACCGAGCGTGAGGCCCGGTGGGACGACACCCACACCCGCTGTGTTGATAAACAACCCATCTGCCGCGCCGTGTTCGACGACCTTTGTATCACCTGTGACGATGGCGACACCTGCCTCGCGCGCCATCTCTGCCATTGACGCGACCACGCGTTCCAATGTCTCCAACGGCAATCCCTCTTCGAGGATGAAGCCCGCCGTCAGGTACAATGGTCGTGCGCCTGCGACCGCAAGATCGTTCACCGTGCCGCAAATCGCCAGCTTGCCGATGTCGCCACCGGGGAAGAACAACGGCTGCACCACGTAGGAATCCGTCGTCATAGCCAGCCGTCCCGGCGGCAGTTCTCCCACCAGCGCCGCATCGCCCAGATCGTCCAGGAAGGGATTGCTGAAATGGCGCGCGAACACATCACGGATCAACTCGTGGCTGAGTATACCGCCGCTACCGTGGGCTAAGAGAATTGTTTCTTCCATTCAACACACTCCTGATACAGAAGGAGAGTGATACGTGAAACGTGATGCGTGACTCTGTCATTGTCACGCATCAAGCATCACGCTTCACGTCTCATACTGGAAATACGCCGCGCATGCACCCTCGGCACTGACCATACACGGGCCGATGGGATTGCGCGGTGAGCAGACCCGCCGGAAAAGTGCGCACTCGGTCGGTGCGATGACGCCGCGCAGCACGTCCCCACAGCGACAGCCGGGCGGTTCTTTCGCCGGTGTCACATCGACGGGGAAGCGTCGTGCGGCTGACCGGTGGGCGAAGATTTCGCGCAGCACCAGGCCGCTGTCGGGAATCACGCCGAAGCCGCGCCAGTCCGCCGGTCCCACCTCGAAAACCTGGGCCAGCAACTGTTGGGCGATAGGGTTGCCCTCTGGACGCACGCCGCGGGCATAGGTGTTGATGACCTCCGGTGCGTCTGCGACCACGGCTTGGACCAAGGCGCCGATAGCGCTCAAAATGTCGAGCGGCTCGAAGCCGGAAACCGCGCAAGGGATGTGATAGTCACGCGGGAGAAATCCCCATGCATCACTGCCGATAATCGCGCTGACGTGCCCCGGCCCGATGATGCCATCGAGTGCCACTTCGCCTGCGTCCAGGATGGCGCGGGTAGCGGGGGGCGTGAGCTTGTGTAGACTGAGCACGCTGAAATTCGGCACGCCGTCTTTCTCGGCCTGAAGCAGCGCCGCCGCGATGCCCGGCGCGGTGGTCTCGAAGCCCACACCCAGGAAAACTACTTCCTGCTGTGGATGCTGGCGCGCGATGTCCAGTGCATCCAGCGGCGAATAGACGATGCGGACATCCGCGCCGCGCGCGGTGGCAGCCTGCAACGTTTGCCGGCGGCTTCCCGGTACGCGCACCATGTCGCCGAAGGTCGCGAGAATCACACCGGGAACGTCGGCCATCGCGATGGCGAGATCGAGGTCGGCGGCGGAAGTCACACAGACCGGGCAGCCTGGTCCGGAGCGCAACTCGATATCCGGTGCGAGCAACTCGCGCAGGCCAAAGCGGGAGATGGCGTGCGTGTGCCCACCGCAGAACTCCATCAGCCGGATCGGACGCGTGCTGTCGAGGCGGGCTGCAGTCGCGCGGATTTGCGCGACTAACCGGCGCGCTAACGCCGGATCGCGGAATTCGTCAATGTACTTCATCGAGAGCCTGACACTCCAACTCTGCCTGAATCGCCGCCAGTTCCGCGAACGCCTCTAGCGAAGCCTGGGCTTCTTCAGGGCTGAGTACGGAAATCGCGTAGCCGGTATGCACCAGGACGTAATCGCCCACTTGTGCTTCCGGCGTCATGATCAGGCTGATGCGGCGTTCAACGCCTCCAAGCGTGACCGTCGCCATCTGCTGGTCGTCAATTGTCGTAATTTGTGTAGGAATAGCTAAACACATAGGTTACCTCACTGTGTGATACGTGCGTGATTCGTGATCCATTACGCATCACGCATTACGCTGCACGAGCACCGCCTGCCCCAACGAGACACAGCCATCGTTGCACGGGACGTGGCGATGCAGCAGTACATCGAACCCGGCGTTTTGCAGCCGGGGGATGGCCAATTGGAGCAAGAGACGGTTCTGGAAGACGCCACCGCTCATTGCCACGGTGGTTAGGCCGGTTGAAGCCCGGAGACGTTCGCTGACGGCAACGATCATCTGCGCAACGGTGATGTGAAAGCGCAGTGCGATGTCGGGCACCGGAATGCCGCGTTCGATGTCGCCGAGTAGCGCTTCGAACAACGCTGCCACGCGGACAACTTCCATATCGTCTATGCTCTCAATATCAAACTCGTAGGGCGAATTGGCAATTCTCTCTACCGGCGCGGCGATCTGCTCCAGTTCTATGGCCGCTTGTGCCTCGTAACTTGTGATCTGGCAAACGTCTAGCAGCGCGCTGACCGCGTCGAAAAGCCGTCCCATCGAAGACGTCGGTGGCGTGTTGAGGCCGTGTGTCACTTGCTGGCGCACGGTCAGGGCGTCGGACGGGCAAAAAACGCCGGCCGGAAAAGCTTCCGGTCCGAGCAGTGTGTGGAGATAGGCCACCGCGATGCGCCACGGGTTGCGGATCGCTGCGTCGCCGCCGGGCAGCGGTAGATATTCGAGATGGGCGACGCGTTTCAGGCCATCGTAACCGCCGATGAACCACTCGCCGCCCCAGATCGCACCGTCATCGCCATAACCGGTTCCGTCAAGCGCAACGCCGATCACCGGAGCTCCGTCGCGCGGATAGCCGTTATCTGCCAAACACGCGGCGATGTGCGCACGGTGATGCTGCACCCGGCGTGGAGCAGGGAGACCGTTCTCGTGCGCGTACTCTTCGGCGAAGTGCGTGGTCAGGTAGTCCGGATGCAAGTCGCAAACCACGACTTCGGGCTGGATGCGGAACAGATGTTGGTACGTCGCCAGTGCCGCTTCGTAGTGCTCCAACGTTTCCAGGTTTTCCATATCGCCGATGTGCTGGCTGACGAAGGCATTGGTGTCGCGGGTAAGCGTAAACGTGTTTTTCAGCAATGGCCCGGCAGCGAACACCTGCGGCAGTGCGAACGGCAATTGGATGGGGAAGGGAGCGTAGCCTCGGGCGCGGCGCAGAAATTGAAAATTTGAAATTTGAAATTTGAAATTAGATGGCGATGGCTTGCCATTTCCCATTTCCGATTCGCCATTTCCAACTTCTAATTTCTCATTTCTAATTTGCACCACCGAGTCGTCGTAGCGGGCGTGGATGTCGCGGTTGTGGAAGAGGAACGCGTCGGCGAGCGAAGCCAGGCGCTCCCGTGCCTCGGCGTTGTCCATGGCG
>JBJYXQ010000371.1:0-2405 GCA_046260035.1 Anaerolineae bacterium | reverse complement strand
TGGATCAACTGGGCTGGGTGGATACAACGCGGGTTGGCTGTATGGGCTGGTCGCAGGGTGGCTACATATCAGCCTTTGCCGGTCTGCACTCGGACCGGTTCAAGGCGGTCTCGGTCGGCGCGGGCATCTCGGACTGGTACACCTATCACGTCAGTAACGACATCCCTATGTTCACCGTGGATTATCTCTCCGGCTCGCCGTTCCGCGACCGTGAACGGTACATCAAGACGGCGCCCATCAGCAACCTGGCCAATGCTAAGACGCCGATGCTCATCCAACACGGCTCGGACGACCGTCGTGTTCCCCTCTCCAACGCGACGGAACTCTATCGCGGTCTGCAGGAGATGGGGGTGCCGGTAGAGCTCTTTGTCTTCCCCGGCATGGGGCATCCGATCACCAAGCCCCGCGAGAATCACGCCGTGATGCACCAGAACCTGGCCTGGTTCAGCCATTATCTGTTGGGAGAGGAGCTTAAGCTAGAGTAGTGGTGAAGGTGAGTGATTTGATACGCCGCATCGGATATTATCTTTTCTCAGTGCCTACTATCCTGGGACAGATTCGCAACTGGTATGTATGTTTTAATCTCCTGTTCAACAAGAAGCCGGTGGTTATCCGATTGAGAAACGGCTGCCGGTTCAAGGTGCGGAGTCTGATGGATGTGTGGGTCATCAAGGAAACCTGCCTCGACCGCGATTACGAAGCGAACGCTACATCGATTCAGGATGGTTGGACGATCCTCGACGTAGGCGCTGGATTGGGGGATTTTGCTATTTCGGTTGCGTATGAACATCCGACTTGTGAGGTCTATGCGTATGAACCTTTTCCGGAGTCCTACAGGCTTTTGGAAGAGAATATCGGACTTAATGCCACAGACAACGTGATCGCCGCCCCCATCGCCGTTGGCGCACAGTCGGGCCAGATGACGCTTTTTGCTACGGGGGCAGCGGTTCAGCACACAACGACGAATGCTTCGGGTCCGGCGGATGCAATCTCAGTCCAAGGGCTTTCCCTGGACGGTGTATTTGAGGGGAACGCCCTTGTGACCTGTGATTTTCTGAAAATGGACTGCGAAGGTGGTGAATTCGATATCCTCTTTAATGCCAGTGACACAACACTGGGGAAGATCAGGAACATTTGTCTCGAGTATCACGATGGTGTTACATCGTTTTCTCATCAAGATTTGGTCGACTATTTGCAGCAAAGAGGGTTTCGAGTCAAACTCACATCCAATCCCGTGCATAGCCACTTGGGATTTTTGTACGCGCATCGGTAGTCTTCGCTAAAAGGCAATTGTCACATTCAAATATAGGAGAAACTAATGACCAGCTTAAAATATCTGAGTCCGGAATGGGCAACGGAGGCAGCAGAGCGCCTGCGAAGCCAGCTTACCCCTGAGCAAATGAAGCACTTGACATCCTCTATGCTCACGATCTATCATAACTGCCCGGATGGCAAAGATCGCGCTTTGCACTACGCGATTGAAAACGGTGTCTTCACCGACATTTCCGTTCGTGAAGAACCCTGGCCAGAAGTGGAGTTTGTCATCAGTGGCGACTACGAAACCTTTGCCAAGATCTCCCGCGCTGAAATGGGGTCACGTTCAGCTTTGATGACAGGGAAGTTGCGTTTGCAGGGCAACATGGTCAAAGCGTTAAGCCTGGCTTCGATCGTCGACCGCTTCAACAAAGTCCTTTCAGAAATTCCGTGTGAGTATTAGGAGCTTCCATGAACAACGATCCCTATTTCATCGATTTCCCCGGGCGCATCCAGGCTATTCAGGCTGAGATGGCGCAGGATGGCGTAGACGTTTACCTGGGTTCGCGCTTGCGAACGCTTTCCTGGACGACGGATGCGTTTTGTCCCTGGCGTAGTTTCATCGTTATCCCTTCAGAGGGGCTGCCGACCGTGTTCACGTTTGTCATTGATGCGGCCCGCATTGCAGATGAGTCCTGGCTGGACTTCGATCATGTGCTTGGATTCGCCCCAATGGGTGGACAGGATCAAATCACGGCGATCTCCGGCTTGATCAAGAAGCACCTCAAGGGGAAGAAAGGCGTTGTCGGCGTAGAAGCCGGGATGTCCAACTATTTGCCGGAAGGCAACCTGACCCATTTTGAATACCTGGCTCTTGAGGCGGCTTTGCCCGACGCCAAGCTGGTGAATGCTTTGGACATTGTCGACCGGCTATCGATGATCAAGGACGAAGGCACGATCAACCGCTTCCGCAAAGCCGGTGTGATAGCGGACGCCGGTCACGTGGCTGTGTTCGATGCCATCCGCGACGGCGGTTTCACGCAGTACACCGAGACCGAAATCGCCGGAATCGCCGCGATGGGCATGCGTTCTGCCGGGAGTGTCTGGGAGTGGTCCTTTACCGGCGGTAATGAAATCGCATCTGGCTACCG
>JBJYXQ010000370.1:5297-6654 GCA_046260035.1 Anaerolineae bacterium | reverse complement strand
GCGCATGCCGGCTTATCTTGCCATTATACTCGCTCTTGGAAGGGAAACAATATCAACGACGGCGGAAAAGAGGGGTGAGTGAATCCCGTTCTTCTGGGGCGAGTACCTTCAAGCGCCATACGGCCAATGGATAAACGGTGAGTGCGCCGGCTAATGCCACCCCACGTCCCAGAGGCAAGAGTAAAAGCGCTGCGCCGCCCATCATCGCTGTGGCGAGTAAGGGTTTGTTGAGGATCTGCCCCCATCCCATCTGAGGGAGTTGACGTTGCACACCGATTAGGAAAGGAATTAGCAGAGCTAACTCCGCGAAAATGTGGATGATCGCCGAGGCCTGATACCCGTACAACGGCATGAAGATCAGGTTGGCGATCAAGGTGAAGCCCAGGCCGATCAGAAAAGCGCGGGTGAGATAGCGTTGTTGGTCCAGGGCAATAAGGACGTACTGCGTTATGCTGTTGAGCCATCCAATCGGCATCGACCAGGCCATCAATTGCAGCGCGATCATACCACCGGGCAAATATTCCGGTCCGCCGAGAACTAGCACCATCTCACGCGCAGTCAGCGTGGCGATGATGGCGACCGGCAGCGCAATCGTCAACAGGATTTTCGCGCCGAGCCGGTAGAAGCGTAGAAACCCCTCGCGATCCTCGTGTGCCTGGCGCGAGATCACTGGGAACAGCGCGAGTGTGAACATCGAAGGGACGACCACTAACGCATCCAGGAATTTATAGCCGATGCTGTACAGTCCCAGGGTGGTGTTGCCCAGGATCGGTTCCATTAGAAAGATGTCGATCTTATAGAATAAAGTGGCGAGGAAGTGATTGATCATCAGAGGCCATGACTCGACGGTCATCTCTCGTCGCAACTTCTGGTCGTTTTCCCAATGCGGGCGTCTCGCCTGGAAGAACAGTTTGAGGGCGACGGTGCCCAGAATCCCCAGCGTGACCAGGTTGACAACGATCGCGGATCCCGCCAGGCCGACGATGCCCCAACCCGCCAGCAGCACGGCAGTTTGGATGGTGACACGCACGAGCGTGGAGAGCGTCGAAATGGCTGCCGGATACTCCGCTTTCTCGTAGGCATAGAAGAGCGAGGTCAGCCCTTTGGAGATCGAGCTGGGGAGCAGGCCGGCGTAGAGCAGCACCAAGGCGAGCATCGCCTGACTGGAGGCCGGGGCAGCGAAATTGCCGATGACGAGCTGCCGTAGCGCGATAAATCCGATGAGCAGCGGGACACCCGCCAGGCTCAGTCCCAGGCGCACTGCCGTCGTGTTGAATAGATAGCGGTCGGCTTGCTCGCGGTGGCGCGCCACTTCGCGGGTGAGATAGGCATCCAGTCCAAAATTGGTGATGATCTC
>JBJYXQ010000370.1:0-5197 GCA_046260035.1 Anaerolineae bacterium | reverse complement strand
GAGACGAAAGCGCCGATTTTCACGCTATTGGGGCTGTATTTGAAGCGCACCAAAGCGCCCTGGGCAAGATCATCCCCTTCGAGCAGCACGCCACGGAAATTCCCGGCAATGCGTGCGATAGGGACTTCATGTTCGGCGTCCTCGCCGGTTCCAGTCGGGCGGACGAAGGCTTTCCAGCCAGGGAAGTACGTATCGGCAAGCACGAGCCATGCGGCACTGTCTGCGGCGTCGCTGTCTGCGTCGACTTCAATGAGGACTTCGTTGCGCTGGTAATCGAGGACGTTCTGCGCTTCTAGTGTAGCCGGGGTGGGGGAGTCTACCGGATATGGTATGTTGGAGACGAAATTCTGTTCGACGATGGCGTAGAACCGTGGATCGTATTGCTTGATGATCTTGCCTATTGATGCGACATCCGGTGCCACCAGCATCGCCTGCACAGGCAGCGTGAAGGCACGCGGGGCCACGCCCAGGTTTTCGTAAACAAACACACTTTCGTCTTGATAGACGGGTTTGTACTTGGGCAGGGGAATCTCTTCCTCGGTGATAATGTATTTGACGTTGAGCAGGTCGGTGAGGGGGCTGTCGAGGCTGGAGAATTGTGTGAAGGGTGCGATGCGATTGTAGAGCAATTCATTCTGTGGCTCGATCCAACCCATGTAGCGTGCATACTGTGCTGGGAAGAGACTGTCGTAACCGCGCACATCCTGAAAATCGTAGAACATACCCGTGTTCGCGTTGAACGTCTTTTTCCCGTGCGGATCAAATGTGGAGAATCGCCATAGACTGGTGTCCTGTCGTAAGAAGGTGACGACGGGTGGCGTGTACTCCAGTAGAGCAGGATCCACGGCGGGATTGAATCCTGCACCAAAGGTGATGAGGTCCACCAGCAGCAGTATGACCGCTAGCGCTTCCCATACAGGACGGCGTCCGAGTTTGCGCGGCAGGTAGATCGGGCAACGCGAGACCCGTAACACGATCCCTGCACCGATCAGAAAGAGCGCGCCCTGTTGAATCCAGGGGAAGAGATAGGCGTAAAACGCACGATGATCGGGGAAAGCGTTCGGCGCCAGGGCTAGCGACCAGAACGCGCGCTCGACCAGTGGCTCTATGCTTGCAAAGGTCAATCGTGAGAGCCACAGTCCAGCCCATAGCGCCAGCCCCGTCCACATCGCTACCACACCGACGATGCTGACGGCGTTGGGCGATGTATCGAACATCAGGATGCGTGAAACGTAGTGCGTGATGCGTGATGCGTGATGGGTTGATTCGCTATCTGGTTGCTTTGCTGATTCGCCAGTTCGCTGATTCGCCAATTCGCTAATTCTGGTTGCACCTAGCCCGGCAAGTGCGGCGATGGCGACTGTCAGCGGGAAAACCCAGCGGAAGGGGGAATGGGATTGGTTCAAAAAGGGTAGTGCATACACCAGAGCGTAAACCGGCGTGCCAAAGATGCATCCCAATGAAAATAACGATAACAGTGTAAGAAACGGGACGTAGGGATGTCTGAACCAATTCTGGATTTTCGATTTCAGATTTTGGGCGGCGAGAATTTGCCGCTTGGACTTTGGACTGATGATGGCAATCAATGCCAATAACAGCGGCAGAACGCCCAGGTAGGCCCCGCCCTCGACGTAATTCTTGATACCCCAATCGAAGGTGGAGATGGGGTTTCCGTAGGCATTGACGGTTGCGTATGTGATCTCGCCACTGAAGAAGTTCCACAGCGTGGTGTGGGTGGGATTGCCATAGAAATTGGGCACCAGAAAGGTGATCAACCGCCGTTTGGGATAGGCCCAACCGAGCACGTCGGTGAGTGAGACTGTGCCTTGGCGGAAGCTACCTTGCACGACTTCGTAGAGCGGCATAAGCTGGATCGCACCCAGCGCCAATCCCAGGCCAGCCATCAGCAATAGACCGAGTGCCGGGCTGAGAACCTCAGCGCGCCACATCGTGCGCGGGTGCGTCAGTGCTGTGTGGGCGAGTCGCCAGGCGCCGAATAGCCCCATCACCAGCAATGTGAAATAAGTAGCTTCGGCATGGCCCGCCAGAATGTGCAGCCCTAGCGCGATGGCGCCGAGGAGTGCCCAGGGTAACATCGTGCGTTCCTGGCCCAGGAAGCGCGCACGCCGCACCGTGAGATCCACCAGCGCCAACAGTAACGGCAGCCACGATGCTGCCGCTACGATCATCGGGTGGACAACGGAAACGATCAGGAAACCGCTGAACTGAAATGTTATCCCTGCCAGGAACGCCCCGAGGCGATTCGCCCCGACCGTGCGTCCAAAAATGTACATAGATATGCCAGCAAGGCCTAACTGTAATGCGATAAAGACGCCGAATGCGCGCGGTAGCGGCAGTACGAAGAATATCCAGGTAAGAGGATAGAGCCCGGCGTGTTGCCCATTCGCTAGAAACGGATGTCCGGCGAAAATGTAGGGATCCCATAACGGAAGCTCGCGCTTGGCAAGTGCCGTTGTTAAAAAACGCTTCCAGGGATAATTCTGCAGAATCAGGTCGGTGAGCAGGCCGTTTTGGACGTCAGTGACTCCCAATGACTCGGCGGCAGCGCGGTAGGGTTCGGTGGTATAGAGGGCATCTGCTGGGAGTAACGTCTTATTGCCTAGAGCAACCGGGACGAAGAGTAGAAGTGGCAGGATGAACAGGATAGCCATCCAGGCCAGATCATGCCATATAGGTGCACAGAAATTCGCGGACTTGCCCAATAATCTGCTTAGCAAGTTGCCCGGCGGTCTGCCGCGTTGTTGCATAGAGATCAACCGATCTACCTCGGTTTAGGCAAGTTTCTTTTTGCCAAACAAGGCCTGCCGTAGTTGCGGCAGACCTCCTTCTCTGGGGATTTGCTCGCTCGATAGGAGCTTGATGTCGAAATTGATTTTTGGAAGCGGGGAGCCATCGCCGCGCTTGCCGCTTTCCCAGTCGAGGTGGGGATAGAAGAAGGAAATTGCCTCGCTTAAGCGTTGGTTCAAGCGCCCTAAGACAACGTACCCTTCCTGGCCTGTCGGGGCGACAACCAGGAACTGATAGGTATCTAATTGCCCCACAAAGGGGTCGTTTGCCATAATCTCGGTGGATGTGTTGCGCAGGATCAAAGCCACTGCGCGCAACACATCGTCGTGGGTCACAAAACCATAGGCGTCGCTGAAAGCCATCATATTATGGAGTGCTAGTCCAATGATGGCGAGGTTGGCATTTTCGATGACCCGTTCGACTTGCTCCTCTATCAACATTGAGGTCGGAAGCCCGGTAACGGGATGTAAAAGCGTATCGAGGTTGCTGCGCCGTAGGACATTGCGCACGCGAAAACGAAGTTCCTGCACATCGAAAGGTTTGGTGATGTAATCCACGGCCCCCAATTGTAATCCGGTCAGCCGGTCCATTCGTTCGCGACGTTCGGTCAAAAAGATAATCGGGGTGTGCTCGGTACGCCGCTGGCTGCGCAGGGTCATACAAACTTCGTAACCGTCGATATCCGGTAGATGGATATCCAAAACGACAAGATCGGGCAACATCTCTGAGGCAATCTTCAGTGCATCTTGGCCCCAAGCCGCATGAGACACCTGATATCCCACGGAGGAGAAGTATGCCGAAAGCATCTCCGCGGTATTGGGATCATCTTCAACGATGAGGATGTGACGCGGTGTCCCATCTGTAGACATATGACGTGCGTATCCTAGCCGATAGGTTCCTTGTAGACAGCGAAAGTACAGTTCTCAGCGCCCATTCCTATACAGGTGAGCTGGTCGACGCGGAACGTACGACCACCGCTCAACCACCGCAATGCTTCCTCAATAATGCCCGCTGCGATGAAGCCGCCTGGTCGTTCTACTTGACGTCCCCAGCACATCGAACAACGGTCAATGATGTAGTGGAAGTGATCGCCGCCTGGGTCCTTAACGTAAGAGGTCTGGTCGCTCAGCGAGTCGAAGACCTTTGCCACGGCGGGCAAACCGGCCTTCAATTTGGCCTGCAGCGGCAAAACCTTGAACGCGAGGTCGCTCGCGCCGACCAGCGCGCCGAAGTTTGCCAACCCCTGCGCGAAAAGAACCCGCCCAAGGCGCAGTTGCAAACCGCGTCCGCCGCGTGGACCATACATTTCCTCGAGAGCTTTGTTCAACGCAGAAATATATGCGAAGTCAAAGCCTTTGTCCATCACATCGGCTGGGGGATTGTCGATGAATTGCGCCAGGCCTGCCATATTCAGAATAGCATTCAGCCCGTTGCGACCCATAATCTCTTCCAGGGCATCAAACAAAATGAGACCAAAGCGATTTGGGTAATAGTAACCACTGGGTTCAGGGGTGTTAGCCACTGTATCAACCTCCTCCGTGCTACAAAATCGTTGAAAGTTCTTCGGCTGCTCGACGCATATCCAAGAAGAGCAACCCTAACTTAGCTTGTTGTCGGGCCAAGACGGTGAGCACCGCTTCCTCTCCGACGGCGCGAAGGATGACGTATCCCCTCTCGCCTCTGACGTACACCTCATCTAACATGCCCCGCTTCAGTTCTCCGGCGATTCGCTCACCTAGAGAAAGCATCGCGGCTGACATTGCTGAAACGCGGTCTTCTTCCACGCTTTGAGGAAGGGAAGAGGCTATCGGAAGCCCATCCACACTGATAATTGCGGCTGCCTCAATATCGGGGCTGCTGGTTTGGAGTTCACGTAGTCGCTCAACCATCCTTTCGTTCCGAGACCTTTCTGCCATGCTTTCAGCCCTCCGCTATGGAATTGTTCCCTATCATAAGAAAGGTTATATGATATCTGGGGATAAATGAACTATTGAAAGGTTACCATAGGAACAATACATTGTCAAGGCAAGTGTACGGTGTGTTGCACCTGACCATATGTTGTTCTTCTACTTGAATCTCAAACGCTGATCTGGTTTCCTTTTCCCTCGTTATCTTGTTTATATCAGACTATCGGTTATATTTTAGCCGGATTTTTCAGAATAGCAAAATGAAAGAGCGCCGGCGTGGGACGCTACGCGCTTTGACCTTATAGGACATTCGTGGTATGATAGCTATGTAAAGTTTGGAGAAAAAGAGATGTATAGAAGTCCGGTTACCCATTCTGTGATGATGATGTGCAGCGCCATGGCGACCAGCCATGGCTATCTGCCGTTGGGGAGAAACCGGGTTTTTTAACACATTGCACGATCAAACAAAAGAGCCTCCTCAT
>JBJYXQ010000369.1:4819-8360 GCA_046260035.1 Anaerolineae bacterium | reverse complement strand
GCGCGCACGGTGCCGTAGGCCGCGACGATCATCAGCGCGGTCGCTAACCACGGTTGCCACCAGGGCACGCCCCCGGCAGTCAAACGCATCATCATCACGACCGGAGCAGTCAATGGGAATAGGCTCAGCAACGTTGGGGCCAGCGCGTGGGGGAGTTCGGTGATCGACGCGAGGAAACCGACCAGATAGCCTGCAAACAACGGTAACAGCGCGATCACAGTTGCTTGCCCGGCCTCTTTGATGTTGGGGACCAGCACGCCAACACCTGCCATCAGGCTGGCATAAATCGCAAAACCGAGCACGAAATACGTGAGACTCCACGCCGGGATGAAGGCCGGTAAGGAGAAATTTTCCGGCAACCCTAACGTTTGTCCGCCGAAACTGAGTATGGCAACCACAGCACCGACCCAGGCCAGCGTGTGGAGAAATCCGGCGATGCCCAGCCCGAGAATTTTGCCGATCAACATTTGACGAGGTGTGATCGATACCATCAACACTTCGATCGTGCGGTTCTCTTTTTCTCCGCCGATGCTCTTGAACAGCAAATCCCCACTCACCATAAACGCAATATAGAAGAGGACGACCATCAGCGCCGGGAAGAGCTGGTTGAAGTCTTCCGAGACGCACGCCGACCCGGGCGTGCAATCACTGCCGGTTGTGGTTGATTGGGTTGGCACGTCCGGCGGACGGGTGTACACATACATTGGATTCCAGACAGCCTGTGCCTGTTCGAGGTCGCCGTCCAGCAGATTGTACAGCAGAGTCCATTGTATGACCCACTTTTGACGATCATCTATCAGCGAAGCAGAATCCGGGTAAATGTAGTCAACCGCGCCTGTCTCAACGTAATCCGCCGGGATGACGTAGTAGGCTGTGACCTCACCAGAGCCCAGCGCCTGCTGAGCTTGGTTCTCATCGGAGTAGGCCAGCAGATGCGCTTCGTCGATATCGGGTGGAAGCGCACGGATAAGGCCACTATGATCCACATAACCTTCGACGGCGAGTTCAAACGTGGGTGCGTTGGTCGTTGCTTCGCCAGCGTCTTTATCCTTCAAAAACGTCATTCCGGCGAAGATCAGGACGGCGATCAAAGGGATGCCGAACGCAATCACCAGAAATGACGTGCGTTTTAGCGTTCGACTGAGTTCGTATTGTGCTACCAGGAAAGCCTTGTTCATTGAGGCCTCGCTTTCAGTATCTCACGCCAACGCAGACGCTGGCCATAGCGCAACATTCCTAGTCGAAAAGCACGACTGGCGAGCCATATCCCGCCGACGGCGCACAGCGTTTGGATGGTGGCGCTGGCGGCTACCTGCCACCAGGGCACGACCGTGAACATGTTGCGAAAGCTTGTCGTCAGCAACGCGGTGAACGGTGCGAGGGTCAACCCAATGGCCAATGGGCCGTTCGGTTGCTTTACCAAAGCCCACGCCAGGTATGCTGGAATCATCACGTGCGGCAGGATCAGCAACCCCGTGAGTGATTGCGCTTCTTGCAACGACGTGGCCGCCGCACCGATGGCGAGCATCACTGCACAAGCGAGCACATAGGCGGGGATCGCGATGATGAGCGTCGCCAGGACACTGCTCCAGTCCACCATTGGATTCTGCACCCACGCGATGTCCAGTTGATCGGCGATGAAGAGGGCCAGGATCAGGACGAGAGTCCATACGACAAGTTGCGTCAGCCCGATGCCAATGATGCCTATGGTCTTGCCGCCGATCATCTGCATCGGTGAGACCGACGTTGCCAGGACTTCCATCGTGCGGTTCTCTTTTTCACTGGCGATGGCCTGCATCAAATAGCCGGAACTCATCAGCAGCAATATGAGGAAAGCCAACCCGATGAACAGCGGCAGCAACAGTCCCATCGTTGGCCCGCCGACGGGGACGGTACGGTTGCCGTTAGCGGATTGCCGGACAACGTCGGTGCCGGCAGCCGCACGCTGCGCGATTTCCGGCGGTTGGTCGCGTAACAGATTGATTTGCATGAAGTCATGGAACATCCATGTAGCGTTATCGCTGGGCTTTTTGGAAAACACCAGGTCTACCTGCCGGGTTTCGTAGTAGTCCGCTGAGATGACGTAGTAAGCTTGGATTGTCTTGGCCTGTAAGGCTTCCAGTGCTGCATCCTCCGTCGTGTAGGGGATGAACGAGATGGATTTGCGCCGTGCGATCTCTGGTGCGGGGATCGGATCATCCAGTAGACCAGCGTAATCGACGTAGCCGATCGGCGCTGCGTCGTTGTCTACCGATTCCATCACGAAACCTACCCCGACGTTGAGGGCAATCATCAGCGGAACGCTGAGTAATGCCAGAATGAAGCTTTTCTTGAAGACATTGCGCTTGTATTCGTACCAGGCTATGAGCCAGAATTTGGTCATCTCACGCCTCCCACTCACGCAGTCGCAACGACGCGGATGAAGATTTCATCTAGCGTGGGCACGGCGATCTCGAATTTCTCCAAGACGACACCCTGGGCGATGAGCGCTTGCAGCACATCTTGGGGTGTTGTTGTCTCGGTCAACGTCAGCTTCGCGGCGGCGTTGTGACTCACAACACTCTCGACACCGGCAATCCTCGGGAGTTCGCCCGATGCTTTGACCAGCACCGCGTGTCCGGAATACTGTTGGCGGATGTCATCCAGCTTTCCGTAGAGCACATCGTAGCCGTTGTCGATCAACAGGATGCGATCGCACAGCTCTTCCACCTGATGCATCTGATGCGTAGACATCAGAATCGTCGCACCTTGATCACGTAATTCACACATCACGTCTTTGACCAACTGTGTGTTGACCGGGTCAAGGGCGGTGAAGGGTTCATCGATGATGATCAACTCAGGTTGGTGAAGGATGGTGTTGATGATCTGAGCCTTCTGTTGCATCCCTTTGCTCAATTCTTTGACCTTTTTGCCTTTGTGCGCGCTCAGATCAAAGCGTTCAAGCAGCGTATCCAGGCGATGGTGTACCTCGGTGGCGGGCACACCCTTCAACCTTGCAAGGTAGACGAGACACGTTTCGAGCGGGACGTCCTGGTAGAGCCCTCGTTCCTCCGGCATATAGCCGATGCGTTCTTTTTTGTCCTCGCTCATCGGCCCGCCAAGGATGGCGATTGTACCGTGGTCTGGTTTGAAGATGTCGAGCATCATACGGATGGTCGTCGTCTTGCCTGCCCCGTTAGGCCCGAGCAGGCCGAAGATTTCGCCGCAATCGACGTCGAAAGAGACATCGGCGACGGCTTGTGTGTCGCCAAAAGCTTTGGCGATGTGGGAAACTTCAATCGTTGGCATAGGATTCACTCCTGTATCGTGATGCGTCACCGGATAAGGGCTGCGACGTGGTCATTATTGAAGGCTAATTGTTTGTACCAACAATAAAAAACGTGATGTGTGGTTGGCCGTTCACACATCACGTTTTTATTAGACCTGTTTCTGTATCCTGTATTTCATTCGACACCTCCTTCAGATTTATCATACAATAGGTCTGAGAAAAATGACTATGCTGAGAGATAGTCTTTTTCCTCCCCAGTTGGGCAGTTTCGGC
>JBJYXQ010000369.1:0-4719 GCA_046260035.1 Anaerolineae bacterium | reverse complement strand
TAGATGACACCGCCCTCATCATCCGACACGAAAAGGCTGCCATCCGATCCCGTTCGCACGTCGACGGGCCGTCCCCAGCGGGAGCCATCCAGTCTCAGCCAGCCGGTGGCAAAGTCATCGACCGGGCCAGGCGTACCATTCTCTATAGGGATGCCCACAACTTTGTACCCTGTGGGGATGCTGCGGTTCCAGGAGCCGTGAAAAGCGACAAACAGATTGCCGCTATACTGCTCTGGAAACTGTTGCCCGGTATAGAACGTCAGGCCCAACGGCGCGGAGTGCGCTTGCATCTCGACGGCAGGCACGGCGACCCCATCGCACGCGGCAGGACTACCATAATCCGGATCGATGATACGCGCGGCGTGGCAGCGCGGCCAGCCGGCATCGTCACCTTGATGGACCACGTAGACCGTTTCCGGCGGCAGGTCATCGCCCATCCGGTCGCGCCCGTTGTTGGTGGCCCACAATTCGTCGGTTCCGGGACGGACGGCGATGCCGACGGCGTTGCGTAGGCCCTTGGCGTAAATCTCCTCGCCGCTTCCGTCCGGGTTGTAGCGGAGGATCGTTGCTCGCCGGTCATCTGCTTCGATGCAGACGTTGCAGGAAGATCCAACGGAGACGAAAAGATGCTTCCAGTCTGCGCTGAAGAGCACCGTGCGCGTGTTGTGGCCGCCCTCAGGCAGTTCATCAACGATGACCTCCTGTGTTTGGAAGACACCGTCGCCGTCCGGCTCACTCAGGCGTAGGACGCGCGTCGTCTCGCCGACATAAAGAGAGCCGTCCTGGTAGAAAGCGATGCTGCTGGGCGCGCGCAAGCCCCCGGCGACCATTTCAATGCCGTCAGCCACACCATCCGCGTCGCGGTCAGGCAGGCGAATGATACGTCCCGCGCCGCGCTCGGCCACGTAGAGTTGCCCATCAGGCCCCACCGTCATCATCCGTGGGTTGGATAGTCCCTGCGCAAACACGGAGATGCCAAATCCTGGCGGCAGGGTGATCGTCTCCGCTGGTGGGATAACGCGTGTGGGCATTGCCGTTGCAGTGGGAAGAGGTGATTCGGTCGCGGTTGGTGTGGGGTAGGCGGTTGCGCTGGGCGTAGGTGCAAGGGTGGGTATCTCGGTTGGTGACGGTGTAGCGCTGGCGGCAATCGTTGCGATGGGCGCCGCCGTGGTTGCGGTGGGGGATGGTGGGGGCGGAGATACAGGCTGACATCCGCTGGCAGCGATGGTCACCAGCAAACAGATGTATGTAAAAACATAGCCTTTCATAAAGAACCTCCGGTTGGAAACCCCGATTTCACCGGGGAGGAAAGATGATCCGCTGCTGTGTAGTCTTCCTGTGATTCCAGTCTACCGTATCTTACGTTTCACCTATCCGTCATAGGTTTTCACTGCCTTCACTTGTAATGTTACCCTCTATACCCTCGATAGTCAAAGTTTCGAGTTGTGCTAAGGTCGTGCCAGACAAGGTTCGCTGGCTATCAAAGCAAAACCGCCGGTGGCTTGTTAGGCTACCGGCGGTTTTGGGTGTGTATGCACACTTTACGGTTGTGGCGTCGGCGTGGGTGTAGGTTCCTGCATAAACGCCGCGCGATCGTTTTCGATCAACGGTCTGACATTGTATTCCGTAACGGCGACATAATACGGCGATTCCGACGCCTTGACAGCGTAGTTAGTTCCGTCGAACTTTGCCCCTACGCGCAGGACGTAGACACCGCCATCGGCTGTCTTGACCGTGACGGTCGCAGTTGGGTCAGCGAGGCCGTAGCTGGCCTCCTCCTCCAGCCCAAGCGGGCGCTGGAGCGAAACTTTGGTGACTTTGCTGACGATGTCGCCGGTTTTCCCAGGAGCGATGATTTCATCTCCGGCGAGATCTGCCAGCGTCCATTGATCGTCGTCGGTTTTGACGAGCTTGAAGGTGCCGTTGGCGTTTTGCAGCGTGACCTCCGTCACCGTGGCTACGTCGATGGTGCGATAGCTCGTATCAACCCACGAGGTAGCTCCGGTACTTAGTTCCCAGGACGAAAGGGCAGCGGTGAGATACGTCTCGTCCTGCCCTGCCACGCGGAAGTTTGTGGCAGTGTAGCGCGGCGAACTGCCCAGATAGATCGTGTGTGTTGTGCCGTCTTTCATCCCGATGTCGATACGACGCACGAAATTGTCGTCGGCTACCTGAAGCGCCTTTTGACTGGCTGCAGTGCGAGCCACAAGGGTCGCCGTGTCCAGTTGCGTGAACTTCTCGAGAATCGGCGTGATCGTGTCGGCCTTCGCCGGATAATCGCCAGCTTCGGCCAACCCCCAGTTGTCGCCGGATCTCTTCAGGACGATGTGCGCGCCCTGGTCATCGGTGATAGTCAGGGTGGCGATGTCCTCGACGTTGAGATCCGGGAAAATCGGCTGTGTAGCGCCGGCACTGCCCGAGCGCGGCCAAAAGGTGACCACGCCAAGGATGATTTGTAGGATCAGAATACCGGCTAGGATTTGTTGATGGCGTTTCATTGTTCCACCTCCTCGGACGAGGCCTCCTCAGACGAGGTCGGATTGTGATCGGGTTTAGACGTCTCCTCTGATAGCTGATAGCTGATGGCTGATGGCTTGATCAGTTCCATCGGTTGTTCGTTGCGGCGGCGCATACTCACAAAGCCACCGAGTGCTAACAACGCCAGGAGCGCCACGCCGTAGTTAAGGATTTCCCAGAACGATTGCTCGCTCTCTTCCATCGATGCCAGGACACGGTTTGCGCTGCCGCGCGCCTGGATCTCCAGCAGATCGAGATCTTCGGTGGCCCATGCAACGGCGTTTTGCACGAATTGCAGTGAGTTGAGATAACGATCACCGGACATCGAGCTGGAAATTTGGAAGACGACGTCGTCCACAAATTCCGCGCTGCCAACGACGAGCAAGCGCGCCGTCTCGGGCGACTGTTCAATCGTGGCGGAGTTCGTCGTTGTGGCTGTCGAACCCTCTTCAGTCCCTTCTGTCTGCGCTGTTTCGAAGGGCGACGCCTTGCCGGCGAAGTAGCTGTCGAACGTTCCTTGCACGGAAACGGCCAGGGTATAGACCTGGGTCGAAGTCGGTTGCGCGAAACCGGTGTCCGGATAGAGCGTGAAGTCAGGTGTGATGGTGGTGGGATCGCTTTGGAACCACGCGCCTGCTGTCGAGGACAGCAGTGCTTCAACCTTGCGCCCTGCATTCTTCTCCTGATCGATCTGAATGGGCGAGGGCCAGTTCATTGTGATGGCGGATAGGTTGGAGACGAGGGTGTTGTTCTTCGCCATTCCATCCGCACGGACGTCCACGAAGTAGGGGTAGTTCAACGCCTGGTATTCCTGTACCTGGTAGTTGCCCACCTGGCGGACGACAGGCATTGGGAACGGCTCGTTCTGTGAATCGAGCACTATCCCCTGTTGCACGGTAATGCCGTAAGATTCCAGTAGCCCGGCGACGCCATCCGTGATCAACTGTCCGGCAAGACTGCCGGTGTAGGGATCTTGTGTGATGACGGTGTTGCCTGCTGCCAGGAGCACCGTGCCGCCACGCATCAGGTATTGGTCGATGGCGTACAGCTCCATATCGGTGAATCCCTGTGGAGCGATGACGAATAGCACATCCACGTCAGGCGCGACGGTGCCCGTGCTCAGGTCGATGTCGCGGACTTCGTACTCCTGACGCAGCGCCTCACGAACCTGATCCCACGACGAGAGTGGCTGGATGGTCTGTCCGTACATATCCGTCGTCGCTTCCGTCGATGGAGACCAGATGCCGACGACTTTGAGGAAACCGCCGGACATACGCTTGAGTGCGGATTCGACAGCACTG
Source organism: Anaerolineae bacterium (assembly GCA_046260035.1). Lineage (GTDB taxonomy): Bacteria > Chloroflexota > Anaerolineae > B4-G1 > SLSP01 > DSWT01. The sequence goes on along the minus strand of JBJYXQ010000369.1, from coordinate 901 downwards.
CGAACGTCGGCCTCACTCATTTCGCCGGAGGGGTAGATCACGTTATCTTCGCCATTGTGGCTCAGCACCATGTGCATATAGTACACGTCATTGGAGAACAGAGAGGCCGCAAATGGCTGGATGCCATAGGTATCGTAAAGTTGTTGCGGCGTCATAGGGCTGTCGGCCTGGGTGGGATCTACGAATGTGTAGGTGAACTTCCCATTGGATTGTGCCGCAATATCTTGCGCCACCTTCTCTATCGTCGCTGGGGCCTCGGCGAGCCACTCAGGCACGGTGTCCGGTGTAAGGTAGACCGTCATCTGCACTGGATCGTTTAACGAAGCGAGGACCGTATCGATGCTCTGGAACCCGTAAACGACCTTTTTGATATTGCTGGTAAGATCGTATTCCAGATTGCGCAGTTGCACGTCGATGCTGTCGCTGGTCTGCTTGACTTCGATCAGATCGCTGAATCCAAGGACGACACTCTGGTCACCATACTGGATGAGGATGTCGAAGTACGAGTTGATAATGGAGGATTCGTAACGCCCGGCGATTTGGAACGGCGTGGGACTGATGCCATAGACCTGGGTAGCTTCTTCCTCCTTTTCCGGATCCTGGGCCGGATCGATAATTTCGACCTGGACCTTGCCGTTGGACGCGATGGCGTACTCTTGCAGCATATCGCGCACTTTGGGGACTAGCGGAGCCAGCAGGGGGTGGGTGCGTTCGCTGAAATAACCACGGATCAGCAGAGGTTCCTGCAAACCGTCGAGTATGTTGCGCGTGGCTTGGGAGAGCGAGTATTCATGGTACTGGGTGAGATCGAGCCGTAGACTGTGCAAGGGGTACACCCACACATTAGCTATGAGCAGGTTCACGATGACCAGCCCGGAGGTCAGCGCCAGTCCACGCCGTT
>JBJYXQ010000368.1:0-4691 GCA_046260035.1 Anaerolineae bacterium | reverse complement strand
TCGTCGAAGTTTACGGTGACGGGAGCATTGCGCGGCGCATAGTGCGAGTTCGGTTCGGGAACAAAAGAGGTAGGCGACGGCGCAAGTGGCGCATCAGGAGCGGCCATAACACGCGCTACTGGTGGGCTTTGTAATGTCGTCGATAGCAGCCAGAATAAGCCCGCGCTAATCATCAAGCTCAATAGGACAAAAGACCACTTCTGATTCACACGTTTGCCGTTCATTGTTGCCTCCCTATGAAAATAATAAACCGTTGATCTTGTCGATCTATTGGATTCCACTTCTTGCCTGATCCTGCGCTTTACGCGGGGAAAAATATATTCTTATTTGTGTTTTTGGGCGCGCAATGCGCGCCCAAAAACACAAATCTTCCCCCTCTCCCGCGCGTGAGAAGGGAACCCTATGAAGTAAATAGATAGCTCTGACTTTGAGGCGTATTTAGAGTGTTGCGAGCAAGGTGTGCGCTGCGTCTAGATCTCGCGTGACGCCTAGGCGTTGGAAAACCGGCATACACTGCTCTAGCGCCTCTCTGGCATTGAGGGCGTTATTCTGTCGAGCGTAGAATTGCGCCAAGGCAAGCTGGGTCTGCGCCTTTTGATAATGATCGCCGATGCTATCCAGAATCTCCAAACTCTGCTTCAGGCGCGTTTCGGCATCCTCTGAATGCCCCTGGGCATTCACGACCAAACCCAAGACTCGCAGTCCACACCCTTCCTCGCCGCGCTGTTCCAATTCTCGGCTGAGATCAAGTGCCCGCCGGACATGCTGTTCGGCCTCGGCCAGGGTATTCACGGCGAAGTGAGCTTCGGCACAGTGACGATACAACTCCGGCAGAAAATCCCGTGCCTGAGCCTGGTCAAAACGCTCTTGAGCCATATGGAGTTCCTGGAAAGCCTTATCGATTTCCCCACGGCGAATGAACACATGGCCCAGGTTCATGTGAAGAACACCCAGGACATACGTCGAGCCTCCGATCTGCTCAAGTGCCTGTAAGGCCTGGCGATAAAATATCAAGGCTTCATCTAAGCGCCCTTGGTAGAGTGCAATCTCACCAAGGTTGTTGTCAGCAAACGCGCCGTTGTAGACGTCACCGATTTTTTCAAAAATCTCCCGCGCTTGCTGATAATGAAAGTCGGCATCGTGCCATTGCCCAGTTTCGAAGTAGGCATTGGCGATAAGATTGTGGGACTTCGCCTGTCCAGGAATGTCTCCGACGCGCTCGTACAAAGCGAAGGCTTGCTGAAAGTGATCGATGGCGGCCGTAAAATCGTCTCGCAGGCGAATGAAACCCAACCCATTATGAGCGCGTGCGAGGGCCGCTGTCTCTCCAAGGTAATACGCAATCTGAAGAGCGTTTTGGAATTGCGCCGCCGCCTCGTCATAATTGCCACGCCGGGTATGGATCAAACCGGCGACAAGACGGAGTTCGGCGGCATCGGGCGTTCGCTGGGTATTCAGGATGTGCAATCCGCGCTGAATCCACTCCAGCGCCTCGTCGTACTCGCCCTTTAGCTCGTACATCTGGGCCATCCACCGGCACGCGTGAACCCGTCCTCGCCCATCATTCATTTGCACGGAGAGGTCCAGTGCGTGTTCCAGGTGCTCGTGCGCCTGGTCATATTGGCCAATGGTGATCTGGAGTTCGGCGAGTGCCATGTGAACACCCTGACACTGCGCTATGTTCTCCTCTAGGTCAAGCCGGGACAAGCTCTGCAGCGCTTGCTGGTAATGTTCGATGGCTTCCTGGTTAGCGTAACGCGATGCGGCATACTTCCCGGCCAATCGCGCGTAATGGTACTCCTGTTGGGCATTCTCGGCTTTGCCGTAGTGATAGGCCAAATCAGCGTAATGCGGTTCCAAATCGGCAGTATAGACCTGCGCCATCGCCTCAGCCGCCAGTGCATGCAAGTCGCGCAGGCGCGTCTGAAGTTGCATATCATAGGCCGCATCACGCATCATCGTGTGGCGGAAGATGTAATGCATCTGGTTCAGTGCCGACCAGATCATCTCTTCTTCGGCGCGCTGCACTTTGCGCGGCAATTCCACATCGTCGTGCAGCATCCGCGAAAGGATAAGTACCTCGAATTCACGACCTAGCACAGCGGCAGTCTGTACAAGGGCCTTCACCTGGGCCTCCAGCCGGTCCAGGCGCGCGATGAGCACAGCATTGATCGTGGCGGGCACGGCCTCAACCTCCCGGCTGACGATGTTCCATGTACCCTTGTCACGGTGCAGCAGGGCGCGCTCACGCAAGTCCAGGGTCAGTTGTTCGACGAAAAGCGGATTGCCTTCAGTTTTGAGCCTGAGGAAATTAGTCAGCGCGTCGGAGAGAGGGCCGCCGAGCACCTGCTCTGCCAGCGCGCGCGTACCCTCAGGCGACAACGTATTCAGGTCCAACGTGGTACTCGGCACATCGGCATCCAGAGAGAGGGTGAATTGGCTGCCGTCGTCGCGGTAACGCCCGCTGAGGAGCACAGCAAATGGCACATTACGGACATTGCGCGTGAGCGCAACCAGCAATTCCTGGGAATCCGGATCCAGCCAATGGACATCTTCGATATGCAGGATCACCGGCTGCAGCAAGCTTTCGGCCTGCATCAGCGTCTTGAAAGCCAGCAACGTGTTGCGGAAGCGGAATTCCGGCTCCAACTGCTCGTAGAGCGATCCCTCCCAGTACAAATCCACCAGCGCGCCCAACATCGAGCGGGTACGCTCCAATTCGGCGACCAATGCCTGGACGCCAGCGACATCGATCTCGGCGCGAAGCCTTTCGACAAGGGTATTCCACGCTGTGACAAAGTTAATTTTGTTGACCTCTTCCGTCTCATCGGAATTTTGCTTGAAGTACTGGCGCAGAAAATAACGGAATGGGTTGAGCGACTGGCGCAAAATGGGGTCTGCCGGGCAGGTGAACCAGGCCAGGGTGGACTGAGCCTGCGCCTGTCGCTGCAGTTCATAGATCAGACGTGTTTTGCCGACGCCGGGCTCACCGTGGACGTAGACCACGCCGGCAAAAGCTCCGGTGCCGGCAAAGCGCTCGTGCGCCGCGAAGATAGGCTGGATGGCCTGCAGCAGTTGGCCCAATTCGACCTCGCGCCCGACCAGTTCGCCGCTGTAGATCACGGAACGGCTGGGAGCCCGCTTTTTACGTCGCGGGCGGGCCACCGAAACCGGCTCATCTTTGCCCTTCACGCGGATATCCGGCAGAGACTCCCACTCGAAGGCGTGCGTGAGCACTTCCTGAAGCGCCTGGGTTACCAAAACAGTGCCTGACGCGGCATTCTGCATCAGGCGCGCCGCAAGGTTGACGGCATCGCCGATAACGCCGTACGTGCGCCTGGTCGTGCTGCCATACGCGCCGGTACGCATCGTCCCCTGCCCCACACCGACCTGGAGCGGCCCAACGAAATCCAGTTCCGGCGGGAGCGCGAGCAAGTCAAGCGCAGCGCTGACCGCGCGTTGAGGATCGTTCTCGTGGGTCGTCGGCGCGCCGAAGGTAGCATACAGAAAGTTGCCTTTATCGCCAATAATGAGTTGCAGCAGCGCGCCGTCATACCGGCGGATAACGTCTTGCACCCAGCGAGTGTAGCTATCCAATTTTTCCCCGGCCTGCTCGTCATTATCGTAGTCGATGCCCTGGAAACACAGGAACAGCGAGACCACCCCGCGCCGCAGTTCCAGCGATTCGCCCACACCCGCCATAAATCCTTCGTAGACTTCAGGCAGCAGCCAGGAGCGCAACACCGAAGAATCAAGGATGAGAGGCGCAGACTGCGCAGACGCAGACTGCGCAGACGCAGAGTGCGGTTGAGTACCTCCTTCACGAGTAGACACTACATCACGTAGATGCTCTACTACGGCGAACGAGGCCCCATCATCCTCAGCGGTCCGCCACTCGCGTACCCTGATCCTGTCTTCAAGTGCGGTGGCAGTCGATCGGTCGACCACCACCTCACCGCGGTTCGCCAGGTGTTCAGCAGCGGCCATGCGCACGAGCGTCTCACCGGCCAGCGCATCGATGTACTGGATCTCGGGATTTCCCACGAGGAAACGGCGCGCCGGGCCGCTGGCAATCGCTATCTTCACCGCCAGCGTGACCGTCTCGCCGCCAGGCAGGACAACCGTTTGGAACTGCTGCATCGCCTGCTGCATCGCTAACGCGCACGCTGTCGCCCGCAGTGGAGCGTCGGGCGAATCGCCGGCAAACCAACAAGTAATGGCATCCCCGGCGAATCCGATCACACTACCGCCATAACGCTCAACTTCGGCAATCAGGGCATCGTATACGCGGTTAAGTTGGTGGGTCAGTTCTTCAGCGCCCAAGCGCGGTCCCAGGATGCGGGCCAGCGCAGCGGTCAAGGGCGTGAAACCGGAAACATCAGCAAAGAGGGCCGAACCGTGGGTACGATCCGGCAGTGTTTCGCCAAGTAGCAATGCCTGTCGCCGGTCCCTTGGAATATAGACGTTAAAGGTGCGGGCGAGGGTATCGTGTTCTGTCATCCATTACCTCCATAGAGGATTGCAGCGCGCATGGGACTGCTACCTCTATTATAGGGCAATAAAGCGAAGACGACAAAAGAGGGCGACTCTGTCTGGCTACTGGTTCCAGGCATCATCCAAAAAGCGTTGAATCTCGATGACGTAGCCGTTCGGATCACGGGCGAAACAGTGATAGATGCCGTAGGCTTCGT
>JBJYXQ010000367.1:0-3002 GCA_046260035.1 Anaerolineae bacterium | reverse complement strand
CCTGCGCATCCTGTTCGACAACAGCGAAGTCCTACCCTATCACAGCCGCCGCCGCCTTTGCGCCGTTCTCCACGACTTCATCCGCCATCACGCACGACACGAGTACATCGTGGCGTTTAATACGGACGATTTCGACATCACACCGCTCACCATCCACGATACGCTCATTATGTTGCCTCTTTCAGAGCGGAACATCCAACACTACCTCACACAAGATCTGGAGGAACCGGCGGCTAAACAGCTTTACGACAGTTTGGAAGAGACAGAACTCTTCGATCTGGCCCGCATCCCCTGGCTGCTCTTCAAAATGCTGAAACAGGCGCATGACGGTAAAATCCCCCGTTCCCACGCGCAAGTGCTGCAAGACCTGGTGGATGACGCCATCATGGATATCGCCGTGGATCAGGGGATGCGCACACGGGCCGCCAAGACACTCTACGCGCTGGCTTGGGAAATGCAAACGACCTTCAAGACCACGCTCAGCATCGATGAAGCGTTCGAGATTATGGCTAATGTGCGCGGCAACCGGGGATACAGCCTGGAGAGGCTCTATCAGGAATTGACCACACACGGGTTGCTGGCACCCGTGGGGGCAGAATCGCTACGCTTTTCCCGTGCCAACATCCGGTCGTATTGCAGTGCGCAGGCGCTCCTCGAACGCGCAGATTTTGATGCTATGTTGGACAACATCTCCGCCACACTTGGACGGAACACACGCTACTACTGGTGGGCCGAGTCGCTCATCCTGCTCAGCGCGTTGATGGACAATCCTTCAAAGCTGATTCAAGAGATCCTCTATGGCGTTGCCCTGGGAGAAGGGGAGCAAGTCTTCTTGGCCGCAGATTGTATTCGAGAGGCCCGGGAGAAATGTCAGGATGAATCATTGATCGGCTTCATCGTCAGCACCCTGCTCTGGCGGCTGGATATAGCCCGTGAGCCACGCGTCAGCCGGCGCGTACGCATTGTCCAGACACTCGGACAGCTCAAACACCCGGAAGTGATCCCGCGCCTGGTGGAAATCATCCACCAACCGATGCCGACCTCCGCAACTGAAACACCCATCTACGAGGATAGCGATGTGCGCCTGGCGGCGGTCATGGCACTGCGTCGTATGCTCCATCCCCCTTACGAGGAAATAGAAGTGCTCGCGCCAGAGCTGGGCAATGTGCTCAACGATTGGGAGAACAACTGCGCCAAGGAACTGATCCCCCACCTCATTGCCAGGGAAAGCCACGACATCGGTATCCAGGCAGCGGCGGCCTTTGCCCTGGGCGATCTCAAAACCGACGTGGCAACGCGTGTCCTCATCCGCGCGTTCCTCTCCCCACACTTCAGCCACGAGACACGCAGCAACGCCGCCACCGCACTGACGTTGCTCGATCCGGACATCGTCACGCAGGAAGTGATTCTGCCGTTTTTCGGCACCGAGGAGGGGGAACAGCAACTCAATCCCATCACACGCGATAATCCCGACCAGTGGTACGCGCATCTAGCCTATTTGATCGGCAAAGTCCGCCCCCAGGACGGACGAGCACGCGCGTTCCTCTACCGCTGTCTCAACGAATTCCCCGATGTCACACTGAAGGGCATTGCCATGCAAGCCATCGGCGAACTATACGACACCGCTGCCACGCGCCGTTTTACGGACATCGTCCTGGAAGACTTCTCCACCCTGAACCTGCGCGAGCGCCCCTTGCCCGATGAACGCCGTTATCTGCAACAAAAGGCGCTGGATGCACTGTTCTACATCGGCGACGCAGAGACATTGCGCCGCCTGCAGCAACGCTCGAGCAGTTGGAGCCTGGAACTGGAAAACGCCTTCTATCGCACCATCGAGCGCATCCGCTCCCGGCAAAACCAGCAATGATGTGACGCGTGAGACATGATGCGTAATGCGTAATGCGTGATGCGTGCGAGCTCACGCATCACGTCTCACGAATCAAGGTTCACGTTTGCAACCGATACAGAACATATCCTATCAATACCCTATTTGGAGGTCACAATATGCACATCACAAAAGCTGTCATCACTGCTGCTGGACGCAATCAGCGCACGTTGCCCATGCAGACGCTCACCGACCGCGATGGCGCGGAGAAGTCCGTACTCGGCATCCTGGTGGAAGAGGCCCTCAGCGCGGGCGTTGACGAAATCGCCATCGTCGTCGCGCCGGGTGATGAAGGCCCTTACGCCGCCGCCGTGGGCGACCACGCGGGCCGGTTGCACTTCATCCCCCAGATTGATCCGCGCGGCTACGGGCACGCCATCTACTGCGCCAAACCCTTCGTGGGTGACGCACCCTTCCTGCACCTGGTGGGCGATCACCTTTACGTAAGTGGTGACACGCAGAGCTGTGCGCAGCAACTCGTCGCCGTGGCCGAGACCGAAGATTGCGCCGTCTCCGCAGTCCAGGCAACGCGCGAGAACCTTCTGCCCTACTACGGGACCGTCGGTGGGAAGCGTGTGTCGGGCCGCAAAGACCTCTACGAGATCGACACCGTCATCGAGAAGCCCACGCCCACCGAGGCCGAACTGCACCTCATCGTGCCGGGCTTGCGCGCCGGTCACTACCTTTGCTTCTTCGGGATGCACGTCCTCACACCCGCCGTTATGGAAATCCTCGAGTCCAGAGTCAGGGAACCGGCAAATCAACGCATCACGTTATCTGAGGCATTGGCCGTGCTCGCCACTCGCGAGAAATACCTGGCCCTGGAAGAACGTGCGCTGCGCTACGATGTAGGCGTGAAATACGGATTACTGGTTGCACAGTTGGCGCTCGCGCTCAGCGGTGACGACCGCGATGAAGTCCTTGCCCGCCTGGTGGAATTGCTGGCGACCCGTGAACTAAGGAGAGGCGTATGAGTAGTCGGCTAATCGACATCATCACGGCCCGCGATCCCGAGGTGCGCAACCGTTCGCTGGACGCCTTCTGCCGCGCCGCGTCATTGCGAGAACTGCTTGATGAGTGCGCAGCGCTCGAAGCCTTCCGTCGCGCCAGTGACAAC
>JBJYXQ010000366.1:0-3136 GCA_046260035.1 Anaerolineae bacterium | reverse complement strand
ACCAGGAAGATCGCGGTCTTTTGGGTTTCCGGATCGAAGCTGGCGGACACGTCGAGCGCGGGGACTTCACCGTGCTGTTTGGTTTCCACTGACGGCGCTTTGACGGACACGTCCAGCGCGTCGCCACGGGCCAGGTTGCTGACCTGCTTGAAGACGTAGTACGAGGGTTGCTTGAGCAGAGCGTCGCGGCGGGTGTGCAACCACGAGATCACGTTGACGATCTGCGCGACGCAGGCGATCTTCAGCACGTGGCTCTTGCGCAGGAAAACGTTGAGCCACTGCGCCACGACCAGCGCATCTTCCAGATTGTAGGTATCTTCTGCTAAATGCGGTGCCTCGGCCCAATGTCCTCCCATAGGGCCGCCCAGTGAATGCCAGACCTGCCACTCATCCCACGAAAGATAGACATCGTGCGAACTGCGTCGCTTGGCTTTCACGTAGCGCAGCGTCCCTTCCAGCGTGTCAACAAAGTGTTCAAAGCGGACGGCGCTGGCCAGATAGCTGGCCGTGTCATCCGCTTTATTGTTGATGTAGTAGTGCATCGAGTGATAGTCCGTATGCTCCCAGGCGATCTCAAGCACGGTGCGGTCCCAGTCCGGGTAGGTCGGCATGCCTTCGCTGGATGAGCCGCATAGCACGGTTTTGATGGTGGGATCGTGCCATTTCATCATCTTGGCGGCTTCCAGCGCTTTGTTGCCGTAGGCGACCGCGTCCAGGTGGCCGATCTGCCATGGGCCGTCCATCTCATTGCCAACGCACCAGTAGCGGACGTCGTGTGGCTGAGGGTAGCCGTGGCTGGCGCGCAGGTCCGCCCAGTACGTGCCGGTCGGCGCGTTGCAGTACTCCACCAGGTTGGCGGCGGACTGGATATCGCCCGTGCCCATGTTGACGCTCAGCATCGGCGCGGCGTCGATGGCGTCGCAGAATTCGATAAACTCGTTGGTGCCGAACTGGTTGGTCTCAATGGATTGCCAGGCTAAGTTGCGTCGGCGCGGGCGTTGCTCTTTGGGGCCTACGCCATCGAGCCAGTTGTAGCCGCTCAGGAAGTTGCCTCCCGGATAGCGGACCACGGTGTACCCCTGGTCGCGCAGCGCCGCAATCACGTCCTGGCGCAGACCGCGCTCGTCCGCGTGGGGCGACGCCGGATCGTAGATGCCTTCGTAGATGCAGCGTCCCATGTGCTCCGCGAATCCGCCGAACAACAGTGGGGAAATGGGGGCTATCGTGCGATGGGTGTCTAGAAAGATTTGGGCTTTCAGATTGGGCATATTGGTTCCTCCTAAAATGGCCGCAAAGCGGCAGGTTATGAGAGTGTGTTTTCGTCTTCAGGCCGTGAACCTTCTTTGTGAACATTATATCCAGTATTTGCTATCCGGCTATTCTCGCCGTCAGGGATATAGCATTTGACTGCCTTCCGCAACTGAATACGGCCTAACGACCGGAGAGAAGGGGGGGATTTTTTTGCCCGCTCAGCTTGTTTGGTTAACGATATCTGTTCTGCATATTCGAGATTACATGCTATACTCTCGGGTGAACATACCTCAAGTCCAGCTTCTGCACAGGCTCTGTGGTGCGCACGAGATAGTACAGGGGGGATAGATTATGCTTGATGAAACCATATTGCGCTCTATACCGCTCGCGTTGAAAGAAATAGATATCACTTGGCCCCACACTCACCTTAGCGGCAAAGTTCGTGAGTCCTTCGCGTTGTCCGACAAGCGTCGCCTCTTGGTGACGACGGATCGCCTCTCCGCCTTTGACCGCATCCTCACCGCTGTGCCGTTCAAGGGACAGGTGCTCAATCAACTGAGTGCGTTCTGGTTTGAGCGAACCCGCGATATTATCGCCAATCACGTTCTCGACGTGCCCGATCCCAACGTGTTGTTGGCGGCGGAGTGCGAACCGTTCCCCATCGAGGTTATCGTGCGTGGCTACATCAGCGGCGTGACGAAGACCGCGTTGTGGTATCGTTATTCCCTCGGCGAGCGCACCATCTACGGCTACGACTTCCCCGATGGTTTGCAGAAGAACGACGCGCTGCCTGCACCGATCATCACGCCGACGACGAAGGGCGAGCACGATGAGCGCATCACCTGCGCTGAGGTGGTGGAACGCGGTCTGCTCGATGCGGAGACGTGGGAGCAGGTGCAGGCGGCGGCATTGGCGATCTTCGCGCGCGGGCAGGCCATTGCGCGAGAAGGCGGTCTTATCCTGGTGGACACGAAGTACGAGTTCGGACGCGCGCCGGATGGCCGGGTGATGCTCATCGACGAAGTTCATACCCCCGACAGCAGCCGTTTCTGGATCGCCGATACCTACGAGGCGCAGCGCGCCGCCGGTGAGGAACCGGACAACTTCGACAAGGAATTCCTGCGCCTGTGGTACGCCGAACACGGTTATCGCGGCGATGGGGAACCGCCTGCCCCGACGGATGATCTGATCGCGCAGGTGAGCCAGCGCTACATCGCGTGCTACGAGAAACTCACCGGCAAGGCGTTTGTGCCAGGAGCATATCCGGCGGAGGAGCGGATCACAAAAGTATTACACTCCTTCTTATAGCCATGAATCCATACATTGGCAAGACACTCGGTAATTACCGGCTCGTCGACCAGATTGGTCAAGGGGGGATGGCGACCGTCTTCAAGGCGTACCAACCCTCGATGGATCGTTACGTGGCCGTGAAGATCCTGCCGAGCCATTTCACCCAGGATGCGACGTTTGTGGCGCGTTTCACCCAGGAAGCGCGCGTGCTGGCGCGGCTTGAACATCCGCATATCTTGCCGGTCTACGATTACGGCGAGCAAGAGGGCATTACTTATCTGGTGATGCGCTACATCGAGGCGGGGACGCTGCACGATTTGATCGCGCAACGGGGCACGCTGAGCCTGCGGGAGATCGTGCGTCTGATGGGGCAGGTGGGGCATGCACTCGGCTACGCCCACGATCAGGGCGTCATTCATCGCGATATCAAGCCGAGCAACGTGCTCATCGATCCGCAAGGCAACGCCTTCCTCACCGATTTCGGCATTGCCAAGATCGTCGCGGGGACGGCGAATTACACCGGAACCGGCGCTGTCATCGGCACGCCCGCCTATATGGCCCCCGAGCAGGGTCTGGGCAAACCGCTCGATGCGCG
>JBJYXQ010000365.1:0-2783 GCA_046260035.1 Anaerolineae bacterium | reverse complement strand
CGCATTGACAAATCTCTTTGCCGGACTATAATGTCATTTGTTGTTATCTGGAAGGCGCTCGCTTTTTCCGGGGAGGGCCTTCTTTTCTTGTCAGAGCCTAGCCATGCATATGCTTGTACCATGGGTGGGTAAACGCGTAACAAAAGTATATCTTATTCCCGGTGTCTCCGAGTTAGGAGTGATTATGGATAGACGAACCATCACCTATTTTGTATTGATTCTTCTTTTGACCGCCGTCGCAATTTATGGCGTTGCCTGGCAACAGCACCCCGATTGGGTCACGAACCTGCTTTTCTGGCAGCCAGAGTCCTCGCGGAACCTGGACTTCCAATTGGGCCTGGACTTGCAAGGTGGGTTGCAGGTGTTGCTGGTTGCGGATTTGCCGGAAGGCCGTACGGTGAGTTCTCAGGATATGGGCCTGGCGCGCGACATCGTCGAGAAACGCGTTAACGCCCTGGGGTTGACCGAGCCGGTGGTACAGGTTCAGGGCTCAGAGCGGATTGTAGTGGAAATCCCTGGTATCGAGGACCCTGCGCAGGCTGTGGACACGATCCGCGAGACGGCGATGTTGGAGTTCGTCACGCCACCTGCTGGGGCGACTGCGGAGACGCTTTACACGCTCCGGTCCCTGCAAATACCAATCAGTACGACATATCTGATGGACGCGGCTGAGATCCAGGCCGTTTCTGCGATGACCGACGTGATGCTGTTCAAAACAGAGTTGACCGGCGGGGATTTGGCCAGCGCTTACGTCGTCCGTGATCCCAACACGTCGGAGCCTCTTGTCGCGATCGAATTCAAATCCGAGGCGGCATCGACATTTTCAGACTACACCGCGAGCCATATTGGAGACAGCCTGTGTATCGTCTTGGACAAGCTCATCATCTCTTGCCCGACCATTTCGAGTGCTATCCCTTCTGGTAACGCCACAATTGAGGGAAGTTTCACCTACGATACGGCGAGCCAACTGGCCGTCCAATTGCAGTACGGTGCATTGCCGATACCGTTGAAAATAGAGAGCTATAAAGCGATTGGGCCAAGCCTGGGCGCGATCTCGGTCGAAAAGAGTGTGCGCGCTGGCATCGTGGGGCTGGCAGTCGTTTTCCTGTTTATGCTCATTTACTATCGCGTCAATGGGCTGGCTGCCGATCTGGCCCTGGCGTTGTACGTCCTGCTCAACCTGTTGCTGTATAAGCTTATTCCGGTGACGATGACGTTGCCAGGTATTGCCGGTTTCTTGCTCTCGGTGGGGATGGCGGTGGATGCCAATATCCTCGTCTTCGAGCGGATGAAGGAGGAGCTGCGGCACGGGCGTTCGCTGAAGCGTGCGGCTGAAGCGGGCTTCTCCCGCGCATGGACTTCGGTGCGCGACTCCAACCTGGCGACGCTGCTGACCTGCGTCATTCTCTTCATCTTCGGGAACGCCTTCGCTGCAAGTCTGGTGAAAGGCTTTGCGATTACGCTGGCGCTCGGGACGTTTATCAACCTCTTCACGGCGATCGTCGTGACGCGTACGTTGATTCGCATGGCCTTTGGTGCTGCCGGGCAGTGGATTCAGAAACATGCCTGGCTTTTGGGATTGTAGGGGGAACGGCTATGATTAACTTCGTACAACGACGCCGTCTGTTCTTTGCTATTGCCGGTGGTTTGATCGCACTCAGCCTGGTTGCGCTGGTGACTTCTGCTGTTATGTTCGATGGGCAATTCTTGCGCATCAGCATCGACTTCAAGGGCGGGACGCTTTTCGTCTTGCACTTCGATGCGCCGGTCGAAGAATCGGCGATCCGCCAGGTTTTTATTGATAACGGCTATACGGGAGCGATTGTACAACGTCTTGGTGCGGCAGCCGATAACACCTGGCAGGTGCGGACGAGCTTTGCGGAGACCGAAGAGGTGCAGAAGATCATCGATGATCTTGATACACAGGTTGGGAACGTCAACCGCACGCTCTCGAACTGGAATACGGTTGAGCCGACCGTAGGTGCCGAAGTGGCGCAGTATGCGGCGCTGGCGGTGCTGGCTGCATCGGTCGCGGTTCTGGGGTTCATCTGGTTTTCCTTCCGCAAAGTTCCCAATCCCTTCCGCTACGGTGTGGTATCGATTGTGGCCATGATGGTCAACGTTGTCATCACGCTGGGCTTTTATGCGCTGATGGGCATCCTGCAAGGGTGGGAGGCCGACGCCCTTTTCCTGACAGCGTTGCTCACCGTGATTGGGTTCTCGGTACAGGATGTGATCGTTGTGTTTGACCGTATCCGCGAGAACATTCCCCGGCACCGTAACGAGCCCTTCGAGCTGGTCGTGAACCGCAGTGTGTTGGAAACCGTGCATCGTTCGCTGGCGACGCAGCTCAACGCAATGTTCGTTATGATCGCCATCTTGCTTTTCGGCGGCGCAACAATCAAGCCTTTTATCGCGGTGATGCTGGTGGGTATGGTCTCGGAGACCTTCACCTCGCTGTGTGTGGCTGTGCCACTGCTCGTGGTGTGGGAAGAGCGCAAGCACAAACGCGCGCTCGCGCACGCTGCAGCATAAATCTGTTGTCAAGCTGATAAAAGACGGCCCGCGCGGGCCGTCTTTTTTTGTGTACCTTACATGCCATCTGCGCGCTTGCCCTTCTTCGTGCCAACTGTACAATGGATCTAGAATCTATGTGCGTTTCGTAAAGCTGCTTGCAGCACAAGCACCTTGTGATTGCGCTGGACTTTGTGGCTAAAGGTCGCTAAGCTATCAAGCCGCCTTCAAAAGTGGTGTTTATTCGTTTTCGAGCTACGCTCGAAAAC
>JBJYXQ010000364.1:5853-17859 GCA_046260035.1 Anaerolineae bacterium | reverse complement strand
AAAGCGTTGGAATATGATATCAACAAACGCTGGGGATCGGCAGAGGAATTCCGCCGGGCTCTGGCTGCCAGCCTTTCAATCAGGATTGGCAGCGGTTCGCTGAGCGATACTACGAATGGATTCGACACCGGGGTCGTCAAGCCGCTGTGGAAGTTTGCCTGTGAGGATGAAGTCCGCGGGTCGGTGACGGTGTCCGATGGCATGGTTTTTGTGCCTTCTTATGATCATAACGTGTATGCCCTATCCGAAGAAAACGGTAAATTTGTATGGAAATATCCAACCGACGCTGGAATTGCTTCTAAACCCTGGGTCTCAGAGGGTATGGCAGTCTTCGGTTCGATCGACAAGGTTGTCTATTCGGTGGACATTAAGACCGGGCATTTGTTGTGGACGATGCCAACGCAAGGGCGAATCTTCTCCTCGCCTTACGGTGAACTGGGGCACATCTTCATCGGTTCTGACGATCGGCATATTTACGCCATCCACCAGATGTCTGGTCGTCGCGCGTGGACTTACGCGGCTGACGCTGAAATCCGCTCTCAGCCATTGATAGCGGAGAATTTAATTCTGTTTGCGTGCCAGATGGGTATGGTGTATGCGCTGAGTCTGAACCGCGAACAGCGCTGGCGTTTCCGCGCGCGCCGTAGCTTTTTAGCCTCGCCGGTGGTGCACGAAGGGCTGGTTTTCATTGGATCGTTGGACAACCATTTCTACGCTCTGGATGCACGCTCCGGTTGGACTACCTGGAAGTACCGTGCTGGCGGAAGCATTGTCTCAACAGCAGCGGTTTGGAAGAACATAGTCTATTTTGGATCCGTTGATGGCTACATTTATGCGTTGGATACGGATGATGGACGTGTTGTCTGGCGTTATCAAACAGAGGACCAAATCACCGGGGCGGCGAATGTCGCCGAGGGCAATCTCTACATCGGTGGCGTGGATGGCAATCTGTATTGCTTCGATGCCTTGACCGGGTCTGTACATTGGCGCTATCAAACAGACGGCCCAATCACCGGCGCGCCACAGATTGCTGACGGCATCGTTTATGTAGGTTCCGCGGATCACTATGTGTACGCGATTCCGATGTAACTTGGGATTATGGGGGATGAATGGCGGGGATAAAGGCCTGGTTGCGTAATAAATTTGGTAAGTCGGTGCAGCGTGAGCAAGAAGATAGCGCTGCTGCGAATCTGTTCAAGAAGCCAGAAACAGTGCTGGTTGAGGAACCAGAAGTCGAACCAACTTCAGCAGCAGCGGGAACGCAGCGAGCCTGGGAGGCTTCCGGCGTTTTTTCGGTCGGATGGCGTACCGACGTAGGACGTGTGCGTAACCATAATGAAGATGCACTTTTTATTCTGGCCGGAGAACAGGAGGCGAACAATGCGGCGCCTCCGTTTGGCCTTTTCATGTTAGCCGACGGGATGGGAGGGCATCAATCCGGTGAAATTGCCAGTGCGTTGGCGTTGCGGGTGGCGGCTGGTTGGCTACTCTCTCGCGTCTATTTCCCACTAGTAGATGGTGGGGATCGCGGGGCTGATCAGCCATCGCTAACCGATGTGATTCGCGAAGCTGTGTCACAGGCCAATAGGGTCGTTACGCGCGACTTCCCTGGCAGCGGCAGCACCTTAACATGCGGCATGATTCTTGGAGATCGCCTTTTTGTCGGTCATGTCGGGGACAGCCGTGCTTATCTGCTGCGCGTTGGGCAACCCGCAAGACAATTAACGAAAGATCATTCGTTGGTCAGTCGCCTAATGGAAATGGGGCAGTTGACTGAGGAGGAAGCAGCAGTCCATCCACAACGCAATGTGCTATACAGAGCGATTGGGCAGGGTGCCACTCTGGAAATTGATGTCTTCACGTACGCACTGGAACCTGGTGACCGTCTGCTCCTGTGCAGCGACGGATTGTGGGGAATGGTAGAGGAAGCAGAAATCTGGCGTTTGATTGAGGAAGCAACAACTCCGCAGCAGGCTTGCGCGCAGTTAGTCGATGCTGCCAACACGGCCGGTGGGAACGACAACATCTCGGTTGTTTTAGTCGAGATCTGGCGCGAGCAGAGTTAAGGGGTTGTAATGGCAACCATTAACTCCCAGAAGGACTATTATGCGATTCTAAATGTCTCCTTGATTGCGGATGCTGATGAAATCAAGAAGGCTTATCGTGAGAGAGCACGCGATTATCATCCCGACAGTGGACATGGTGACGCGGAACGTTTCCGGGAAATTCAGGAAGCCTACGAAGTCTTACGTGACGAAGTCTTGAGGCGCGCTTATGACCGGCAGCGGGAGAAGCAGGGACTTTCTCAGGATGCGCCGGTGGGTTTGGCCTTGCTTCAGAGTCGTACTGAAGCATTACCTCTGGATGCACCTCAGATGCTCTATGTTCTCGTTGAAATTCAACCCCATGCTGAGATGCTAGGGGAGATTGCGCGCCAGCATCTGAACGTTGCCCTAGTGGTAGATTGCAGTACCTCAATGAGCGGTGCGCGAATGCAGCACGTGAAAGTTGCCGCTGCAGATTTGGTCGAAGCCCTGGGGCCTCAGGATCGCCTGGCCCTCGTAGCGTTTAGCGATCGCGCCGAGGTACTGGCGCCCACGCATCTCGTCGACAACCCGCGCACCTTTAAATCTGCGTTGGCTGCGCTGGCTCCCAGTGGAGGCACGGAGATTTATCAGGGTTTGTTAACGGGGTTGGAAGAGGTGCGTCGCTACGCTTCTCCGGAGTTGGTTAACCATGTGATTTTGTTGACGGATGGTCGCACGTACGGTGATGAGACGTATGCGTTGACCGAGGCACGGCGTGCTGTCTCTGAAGGTATCAGTATCTCCGCTTTTGGGATTGGCGAGGATTGGAACGACGAATTCTTGGATAATCTTGCCCGTCTTACGGGGGGAGTCTCTCGTTACATTCGCGCTCCGTCGGACGTGCGTGCTGCCCTCAGACGACAAATTCAAGGACTGAGCAATACATTGCTGAAAAACGTCAACCTGGAGGTTAATACAGCTCCTTATGTTTACATACAGGGAGCTTATCGAGCCGCTCCCTATTTGGAAATCTTGGAGCGTTCTGAAAGCAATGTGATTTCTCTTGGCAATATTATGGCGGATGAACCGGTATCGGTGATGTTGGAATTTGTCACCGATGAGGCGGTCACGGGTGAGCGTCGCATCGCACGGTTGGATTTGATTGGTGAGAGGATTGCCGCGCCTGAACCGGTTCACCTGCGCCAGGATGTCAACGTGACGTTTACATCGAAACCCAAAGAGGAATCGGTTCCAACCAAGCTTCTCGACCGTCTGGCCCGGCTGAGTGTTTTCCATCTTCAAGAACGAGCCTGGAGAGCACTAAGCGTGGGAGACGTGCCGGAAGCGACGAGCTATTTGGAATATGCCGCAACCCGGTTGTTCGATATGGGCCATCGAGAACTTGGGCAGGCGGCGATGTTGGAAGTCAACCGCCTTACCCATGGCGGTGATCCGACCAAGGAAGGGCGTAAGAAATTGCGCTATGGTACTCGGAGTCTAACATCCCCTATGCGATAGGGACCTATAACATAGGGTGGGGCAAGTGGGAGGAAAACGTATGACACAAAAAGGAAGCAAAGTTGTTTGTCCCTCGTGTGGGGCAGAAAATCTGCCTGGAACACTCTTTTGCATTCAATGTGGCACCTATCTGCCATCAGGTGGTCCCTTGCGCACGGAACCGCTTCCTGAACAGGAAGATGGTCGCCCTGCACGCCCACGTCAGGGCGACGAGGAAGGTAAGGAAACCTGGGCGCTAAACATCGAAGTGGAAGTGCTGAACACCGGCCGGAAAGTATTGCTTTCGGCGGATCGCGAAATCCTGGTGGGGCGCTTGGATGCAGCCCGTGGCATTTTCCCGGAGCTGGATATGACAACGGATGGTGGCCTGGAACAAGGTGTTTCACGGCGTCATGCTCGAATTTACACCCGGGAGGGAACCTGCTTTGTCGAAGATCTCGACAGTGTCAATGGCACATTCTTGAACGAAGAGCGAATTACACCCTATTTGCCTTATGCTTTTCGAGATGGGGATTTGCTGATGTTTGGCACGATGCGCTTGAAAGTGCATATTTATCCCAACCTTTGATAAATTAGAGGAGCAACTATGGCATACACCATTTTGGTTCACGTTATGAATGAAGATGCAATTGTCGGGGAGATCGAGGAACTGCCCGATCAGACTTCACCGTTTCTCCAGATGTCCAGCCCGCGCTTGCGGGATGGGCGAGACGTCTCCTATTTCCTACCGGAAACGAACACGGTGATGATACCCTGGCATCGCATCCACAGTATTGAAATTATGCCGACGGAGGGAGAGGAAAAGCTTGTTACCTTTATCCGCGAATAATCCTGGCGCGGACCTTCGCGACGTTCACCCGTTGGTGTTGGTCGTGGACGATGAGCCTCGAATCATCCGTTTTGTGCGCATCAATCTAGAAATGGAAGGTTTTCGTGTTATCGAAGCCTCCAACGGATTGGAGGCTGTGGATCAGGTCCGCGAGAAAATGCCCGATGCAATGCTGCTGGATGTCTCAATGCCGGAGATGGACGGTTTCGAGACGCTTAGGATGATCCGCGAGATATCCAGCGTGCCCGTGGTGATGTTGACCGTGCGCAGTTCCGAAGAGGATAAGGTGCGCGGTTTGGATTTGGGAGCCGATGATTACATCACCAAGCCGTTCAGTCCGCGAGAGTTGGTGAGTCGCTTGCGCGCCGTCTTGCGTCGGGCACAGCCCATTTCGCCGATTAGTACCTCCATTCTGGAAATCGACGATCGTCTTAGTTTGGATTTCAATACCGGCGAAGTGCTGGTGGAGGGTGAACGCATCAAGTTGCGCCCCATTGAATTCCGGTTGTTGCGCCATTTGATCGAAAATGCTGGATGGACCGTCCCGTACAGCACGTTGCTCTCTAAAGTGTGGGGCTATGAATACAAAGACGCGGTCTCTTACCTGCGTTTGTACGTCAACTACTTGCGAAAGAAGATCGAGCCTGACCCGTCGAATCCGCACTACATCGTCACGGAGCGAGGGATGGGCTACCGTTTCATAGATTTTCGTCATCAACAAGCTGAAAATTGAAGGGGATCCGCGTGAAGGCCTATAAAATCGTGATCACTGGCCCATTTAATGCTGGAAAGACAGCGTTCATTGACGCCATCAGCGATATCGCTATGGTTACGACCGAGAGGCGTATTTCCGACCCCGGTATAGCGACTGGTGCCAAGTCTGAGACGACCGTCGCTATGGATTATGGACAGAAACGACTTGGTGATGCGATGCTGCATCTGTACGGCACGCCAGGGCAAGCCCGTTTCGAGTTTATGTGGTCGATTCTGGCGAAAGAGATGGACGCGTTTGTACTACTCGTAGACAGTACAGATAAGATGAGCTTGATGGACGCTAAGCAAGTGATGCGGCAGTTCCGCAAGCAGGCGAAAGTACCCTACGTGGTGGTGGCAAACAAGCAAGACCACCGCGCGGCTATGCCACTGGCAGAAATTCAGCGACGTTTAGCTGTGGCAAAAGATGTGGCCGTTATGCCGTGTGTCGCGCGTGAAAAGGCATCGGTTCTGCAAGTCCTGGAGCATGTGCGGCAGTTGTTAGTGTAGAGGAGGTTGTGATGTGGATATCGCCGTCCTACCTTATTTTTGGACTCCCGGCGTTGTTGTTGGCCCTGTACGCGCAGTGGCGCGTTTCAACAACATATCGAAAATACCTGCGGGTGCCTAATCCCGGCGGGATGACCGGGCTGCAGGTCGCGCAGTATCTGTTGCGGTCCACCGGATTAAATCTGCGTGTCGAAGGTATCGCCGGTGAATTGACCGACAATTATGACCCGCGCAACAAAGTCTTGCGCCTCTCGCAAAGTGTGGCACAGTCTTCGTCCGTAGGCGCGGTCGCGGTGGTGGCGCACGAACTCGGCCACGCGATGCAGGACGCAGAGGCGTTCGCGCTGCTGCGTTTGCGATCCGGGATGGTGCCAGTGGTGAACTTCACCTCCTGGCTGGGGCCGCTTATTTTCTTTGTTGGATTTTTGTTGCAATACGAACCGTTGGCGACGATTGGCATTTTCTTTGTGGCAGGCGCCGTCGTTTTTTCGCTGCTCACGCTGCCTGTGGAATTGGACGCGAGCCGGCGTGCGATGCAGCTTTTGGAGCAGGGCAGCATCCTGACCGACGACGCGGCGCTGCGTGGCGCGCGTCAGATGTTGTCGGCTGCGGCACTGACCTATGTAGCGGCGCTGGCCCAGGCTCTTTCGACGATGTTGTACTACATTTCTCTTCTTGGCGGCGGACGTCGTCGGCGCTCGTAGCTGTAGCGTTCTTATTTGTTGATTGGAAAGCCCGACTATGCGGTGGAAATTTGATCCCTTCATGGATTACGCCGCCATGCGAGAGGCGCTGGCGCGGTTGATGCATGATCCGCGCTTTACACCTGCGCGTGTGTTGAAGGTCCTCCGGCGTGACACGGTCGTTGAAACCACCCTGATGGTCGATGTGTATACCACCGCGGAGGAAATCGTGGTGCAGGCTTCACTCCCTGGACTCAAGCCCAAAGATGTAGAAATCAAACTGGATGGCGAGCGGCTGACGATCCGTGGTAGGTTCCCTGCATCCCTTGCTAACGTTGACTATGTCCTTCAGGAGCGCCCAAGCGGTTATTTCAGCCGGATGCTGGCGCTGAATGTGCCAGTGGATGGTGGTCGCGCTGAGGCTCGACTCGTGGATGGCGTATTGACATTGGTTCTGCCGAGAGTTCCGGAGTCACAGACCAAAGTGCATTATGTGCGTCCAAAATAATATGTTGTGAACGATATTCAAAGCAAGCGCAGACGGGGGCGCGAATCTTCGCGCAAGATCTGCGCTTGCTTTTTGCGTTTCCTAAGCTAAGATGATGTCGAAGCCTCTTTGGAGTTCGAGATCTTTTTAGAAGCTGGAGATCCTTCGAGAGTTGAAAGAGCTTCAAGCGTTGCTTTGACTTTAGGGGGAGTGTATGCATAAACCGTCTTCGCGGTGGCTATGGGCCACTTGCTTGCTCTTCATCATGTTAGGATTGGCCGGTTGTGAACAAGTGATCAACCTGCCTACATCCACCTCCACTCCTGCACCGGAACCCACGGCGACGGCGACGACGATCCCTACTGCAACACCGGTGGTGCCCGAAGGCCCATATCCTCCGATTTTACTCGATTACGAACCACGCTCAGGCCAGGAAGTCGCCGCATATACGACCCTATCTGCAGTTGAAAACGCAGCCGTGATTAAGCTATCCTTCGATCAGCCTATGGATCAGGCGAGCGTCGTCGCGGCATTACAGGTGACGCCGGCTCTCGAGGGTGACTTCGAATGGCCGGACGACGCGACACTTGTTTTCCGCCCGAATTCCCTTGCGGAAGCCACACGCTACCGGGTGACCTTGGTGGGCGATGTGCGTTCGGCGGCAGGCTTGTCCTTGTCTACTGAACTCTCCTTTGCGTTTTCGACGCTCACGCCGTTGGAAGTCACCCATTTGACGCCAGCCAGTGGTTCAGTTGACGCGCGCATTGATGCGCCGGCCTTGATTGTTTTTAATCGCCCTGTCGTTCCACTCATCTGCGTGGGGGAACCGGCGCAAGCAGAAAGCGAGTGCCCGGCGCTTCCCCTGAGTTTTGAGCCTGCGGTTTTGGGAACGGGAATGTGGGTGGAAACTTCCGTCTACCGTTTTGATGCGGTGCGCGGATGGGCCGCTGGTCGAGCGTATACAGCTACCCTGGCGGCAGATGTTGTGAGTATCGAAGGCGCGGCACTCCCCGACCCCGTGAACTGGTCTTTTAGTACCGCCTCTCCTGCGATTCAGGCAGGTATACCCGCAGATGGTCAGTCAGGGGTTTCGCTGGAGACAGACATCCGCGTGATCTTCAACACGCCGATGGATCAGGAAATTACCGGTAGCGTTTTTAGCATCATCAGCGAAGCGGGGGACGTTGTGCCCGGCGCTATTACCTGGGAAGATAATGGCGCGGTATTGGTCTTCACTCCCATGTCACGCCTGAGCCTGGGAACGCGTTATACGGTGCAGGTTGGCACGCGCGCCCGTGCGGCGACGAGTGCTCCGCTGGAAAACCCGCAAATCTGGACTTTCAGTACGGTGTCACAACCGGCACTTATTGCCTCTATCCCCCCGGGCGGCGCGACCGACGTGGACATAGCTGAGCCGGTGCGTTTGGCGTTTTCCGGTATGTTGAATGCAGCAACGCTAGATCGGCACATCGTCATCACCCCGGTAGTGGAGAACCTCTACACTTATTTTGATGCTGCTGCGAATGTCTATCAGCTCTCCTGGGACAAACAGCCTCAGACGGAATATTGCGTGCAGCTCGAGCCGGGTATTGCCGATGTGTATAGCAACGTGATCACCGAAAGTCAGACGGCGTGTTTTGTGACGGGTGATCTACCTTCGTTCATCAGCCCGGCCAGCACGGGGAGCGCAGTGACGCTCGATGCCTCACAACCATCCGAACTTTTCTTTCTGGTGCAGAACCTCGACAGCGTTGCTTTTACCCTTTCTGAGGTGAGTGAATCGGATTTTGTTCGCGGGGGAAATGTCGGAGGCGTTGTGATTCGTGAGTGGCAGGAGACGTTCGCCGTGTCGCGTAACACTGCCACGGTCGCCCCGCTGGTTTTGCGGCGTCTCGGTGGTGCGCTGCCGACGGGTTACTATCACCTTGCGTGGGAGGATCCATCGTGGGGCACACAATCCCTTAACTTTGCCGTGGTGGATCGCCACGTGACGGTAAAACTGGCCTCGGAAGAAGCGTTGGTCTGGGTTACAGATTTGCGAAGTGGTGAGCCGGTCAGTCGTACTGCCGTGAGCTTGGTCGATCGAGACGGGTTGCTCATTGCTGGCGGCACGACGGACGAAGATGGACTGGCGCTCATCCCCATCAGCCCGCGTGAGGATTTGTGGGAAAATGTCGCGGCTGTCGTTGGCCAGCCCGGCGAGACGGAATTTGGCGTGGCATTGACTTCCTGGATGGACAAAGCCGCGCCGTCCGCTTTCGGGATCGCGCTGGATGGTAGTCCAACAGCGTCCTATGTCATCCGTGCGTACACCGATCGAACGGTCTATGAGCCGAGTGAGACAGTCCGCTTTCGCGGGATACTGCGGGAAAATGCCGGGCGTTACCTGATGCCCTCACTGGATATGCCTGTACAGGTAGCTCTACGCGAAGCCGAGGGGCGTAGCCTATATACAACCACGGTTGCGCTTTCGGATATGGGAACCTTCAGTGGTGTGTTGACGCTCCCGGAGAACGTGGAGGTAGGGGATTACGTACTCGAAGCTTCCTTGCCTGACTTTAGCGAAAATCGTCCTGGAACCGCAACTTTCACCGTTGTTGCTCCACCTGAGACTGCATTGACCGTCAGTGTCGTGCCGCAGACTACGAACGTGTTGGCTGGTGATCTGGTGAGCGCCGTCATCGCAGTGGATGATGTTTCCGGCATCCTGACGGCTGGCGTAAACGTGACCTGGACTGTATACGCGCAGGGTGAGCCACTGCCGGCGGTTCCATCTGAGGTGTGGCAGTGGCCGGAGGCGGTTTTGGGCGAACCTGTGTTGGTCGCTGAAGGCGAGGCTGTGACTGATGCTGATGGGCGATTTGTGCTCGAACTACCGGCGGAGATGCCATTGCTTGCTGAGGATCAAGCCCTCGGCTCGCAGCGTTGGATCATCGAGGCGGTTGTGTGCGATACACTCTCATACGACGTTTGTGCTTTACCGGTGAGCGGTCAAGCGCAGGTGGTCGTGCATCCTTCCAAATTCTACTTAGGCATGCAGCCCCTTGCGTGGGTAGGGCGCGCCGGTACGCGAAGCGAAATCAACCTTCTGGCGCTTGATTGGACACAAGATCCAATACCCGAACAGGAGATTGCTGTCTCGTTGACACAGCGTGAGTGGTTCCGTGTCCCCGGCGCACATCTCACTGATCCGCCGACGTGGGGCTACACCGACACCGTCGTCTCCATCTCCCGTGTGACGACGAACTTCGAAGGTCAGGCGCTGGCGACGCTGGTGCCACCACAGAGCGGCACCTACATCGTCGCAGCGGATACGCGTGATGCGGACGATCATCCTGTGCATACTGAGATCATGCTATGGGCGAGTGGCTCGGAGGTTGCGTCTTGGCCGATGGAGGCGGGCGAGGTGACACCCGTTGCCGATGCGCATCTATATCACGTTGGCGACCGGGCCAAAATCCTGCTGCCGCTGGCATTCGATGGACCCTATCAGATGCTGATGACGGTAGAACGCAATGGTATTCTGGAAGTCGAGCGCCAGGTCCTCGATGCGGTAAACCCCGTAGTGGAAATACCGATTGTCGAGGCGTTTGTTCCAAATGTCTATGTTTCGTTTGTGCTCGTTCACGGTGTCACAGAGACGACCTCTGCCCCGGAGGTACGGGCTGGTTACGTGACATTGAATGTCGCCCCAACTTCACAAACGTTGGCCGTGACTGCACAGCCCGATAAGACAGCGTATTGGCCAGGAGATACTGTGACCTTGACCGTGCAGGCAATGGATGCTGCCGGACATCCAGTAGATGCAACCGTGGGTGTAGCCCTGGTTGACAAAGCGCTGTTGTCGCTTGAGAACGCTGGCGCCTCGCGCAATGCTCTCTCTATCGTCGATGTATTCTACGGCACACGACCTTTGCGGGTGATGACGGGCGACGGGTTGTTGGTGCTTTCTCGTCGCCAAGATGAAGCCACACTGGACGAGGGAGCAGCATATCGTATCGCTCATTTCGCTGACGGTGAAGTGTTGCCTCAAACCTCCGGTGAGTTCTTCCCCACCACTGTGCTTTGGGAAGGCGACAAGCGTACCAACATGGACGGCGAGACACACCTAACCTTCGAGTTGCCTGATACACCGGCAACGTGGGTCGCTGTTGTGTATGCACTGACTGCCGACACAAAGGTGGGCGAGGCGGAAGTCGAGATCATCGCTGCACAGCCGTTGCAAATCCAACCTGAGACACCGCGCTTCCTGGTTGTTGGAGATCAGGCAGAAGTCGCTGCTCTCATCCACAATCATACGGACGAACCTTTCTCTGGCGCGGTGCAATTGATGGCGGGCACGGGCGCGCGTGTGAACACGTTGATACGCACCTTCGATTTACCTGCTGGCGGGCGTACACGCGTTGTGTGGACGCTGTCCGTCGAACAGAGCAGTGTTGAAACCCTGGGGTTGGCCTTCTCGGCTGCAGGCGGCGGATACCACGACGAGGTCTCAGTCGAGGTACCGCTGTATCGCTATGTGATGCCGGACGTGATAGGGACTGCCGGTGTGTTGGACGGCGACACCGTGCGTCTCGAAACGGTGTTGATCCCGCCGGAAGCTGGGGACGCGAGTGCGCTGGTCGCGCGCGTCGCCTCTTCTCCTGTTGGGGCATTGGTAGACACGCTGACCTACCTGGATCAGTATCCCTATGCCACCACGGATGTGCTGATCGAGCGTTTCGTCTCCAATGTTTTCATCTACCGTGCGCTTCAGGAGTTGGATGTCGCTGACGAGGCATTGTTGGAACGCTTGCAGGTTTCGATGACTCAAGCGTTGGAACGGCTCTATGCGCGGCAAAATGCGGACGGTAGCTGGGGGTGGTGGGAGGGACAGCGCGCACGCGAAGATGTCTTGGCCGAAAATTCTTTGCGCGAGAACCTCACGCTGCACCTCACGGCGTTTGCGACTCTGGGATTGGTCGAAGCGGAGCGCGCAGGCTTTACCGTGTCCCAGGTAGTTCGCGAACGAGCGCTTGACTACATTTACGACAATCTCGAGCCGTCCCAAGGGGGTGAGATACACTATCCACATCAAGCTCTGGGGTTGTACGTATTGTCCGATGCGGGTGTCCCCTGGCCCACCGGAGCCGGTGCGGTGTTGTACTCGGCGCGCGAATCGTTAGGTGTTGTCGGGCGCGCTTACCTGGCGTTGGCCTT
>JBJYXQ010000364.1:0-5753 GCA_046260035.1 Anaerolineae bacterium | reverse complement strand
CTGCGTGCTTCTGGCGATCCGGCAGCGCTGCGTGAAGCCTCGCGCTATGATTGGAGTGTTGTATTGAACGGCACGCTGCTGACGGAGAACACGGCCCGAGCCGGTGTTTTGGGCGGTGAAGCGGTCGACGTCCCGTGGCAGTTGCGGGCCGGGCTTGTGGGCGCGCGGGGTGAAGGAAAGGAATCTCTTCCTGTGCTGTTCCGCGATCGCCCTAATGTGCTGGAGATTTCCCGTAGCAGTGGAGCGGGCGCCCTATACTACACGACACACCTGGAACTGACCGCACCGGTGGCGGAGATTGGAACTGACAGCCGGGGATTGATGTTGCGCCGGGAATACTGTGCCGTCGAGGGTGATACGACGGCAAATGGCGTTGTCGCTCCCACAGCTTGCCGTCCACTGACCGAACTGAACATTGGCGAGCAGGTAGCGGTCCGCCTGACGTTGATCGCGCCACAGACACGCGCCTATGTACGCCTGGAAGTCCCGCATCCGGCAGGGCTTGTCCCGGTCAATACAGTGTCATCCGATGCCGCGTTCACTGACACAATAGCAAGTTGCACCCTGAAGCGAGATTCGAGCGCGGATCTTCGTGCCTGGTGGGCGGCACCCTTTGAGCACTGTGAGGTGTTGGATGATCGTGTCGTTTTCTTTGCCTCCGAGGTGGCGGCTGGGACGTACCAGATGACCTATGTCCTGCGCGCTGTCGCGCCGGGAACCTATGGCGCGTTGCCAGCAGTCGCATCCGAAGTCTATTTCCCTGAGGTGTGGGGGCGCACCGCAGGCGATGTGATCCGCGTTACCCCACAAATTCAAGAATGAAGATTTCAACATAGGGACGCACAGACGCGAGGACGCCAAGGTTTTGACTTTCGGCTTTTGATTTTCGATTGTTTTTGGAGGTGAGTATGGTTCAGCAACAAGGTGGAATTATCAGTGGTGTTTTCTCGCCGTCGGCACCCCGTTCTGTCGAAGATACCGGCTTGAACATGGGGTTGCTTAGCGATCTGGCGTTGAAATCTCTCTACTTCGAGAGCTATCTCGCCGGGCGCGATCTTGCTGACAGAATGGGACTCCCTTTCGCGGGCGTCGTGGCGGGTATCCTGGACTTCCTCAAGCGCGAGCAGCTTTGCGAGGTGCGCAGTGCTTCAGGGCGGGGCGGGCTTTCGGAGGCGATGTACGAGTACGTGCTTACGGCCCGCGGACGGGAGAATGCGCGTGACGCATTGGACCGTTCGCAGTATACGGGGCTTGCGCCGGTTCCTATGGCTGATTACATTCAGTCGATTCGAGTACAGGGTTTGAAGGACGTGGTGGTGCATAAGCAACATCTGCGCAAGGCCTTGTCGCACTTGATCTTCAGCCCGCAGACCTTCGAGCAAATCGGTCCGGCGGTGAACTCCGGACGTTCCATCTTCCTATTTGGCAGCCCCGGCAACGGTAAAACGTCGATCGCGGAAGCTATTGGTACCCTGCTGATGGAAGGCGATATGTATATCCCCTATGCCGTGGAGATCGAGGGGCAGATCATCAAAGTCTTCGATGACGTCAACCACAAGCTGATTCAGGAAGAAGCCCAACGCGGTTTGGATACGCGCTGGCTTAAGGTCAAGCGCCCGTTTATTGTCGTTGGTGGTGAGTTGACGCTGGAAGGTCTGGACCTGGTCTACGATACCAACAACAAGTACTACGAAGCTCCCTTCCAGATGAAGGCTAACGGCGGTATTTTCCTGATCGACGACTTTGGACGGCAGCAAGTACGCCCGACGGACTTGCTCAACCGCTGGATCGTCCCACTCGAAAAGCGCATCGACTTCCTGACGCTGCACACGGGTCGCAAGTTCGAGATTCCCTTCGAGGTGCTGATTGTCTTCTCGACGAACCTGGAGCCGAGTGACCTGGTAGATGAGGCTTTCCTGCGACGCATCCGGCACAAGATTGAGGTGCACAATCCGAGTTGGGAGGAATTCGCCGAGATTTTCAAGCGCGTTGCCAATGCGAAAAGGGTACCTTTCTCGGAACAGGCTTTTGCCTATATCGTCCGTGAGCATTATCTCAAGGCGAACCGTCCGCCGCGCGCATGCCATGCCCGTGACCTGATCGATCAGGTTATCGACATTGCGAAATATATGAATGTGCAGCCGGTCTTGAGCAAGGAGCTTGTCGACCGCGCGGCAGAAGCTTACTTTGTGGAGTTTGAGGACTGATGTTAACGCGATATCCTGATTTATGGCAGCGGGGGCGGCCGCTGGGACGACCGTTCGTTCTTGGGCATCGTGGCGCCAGCCATGCCGCACCGCAGAACACGCTAGCGGCGTTCCGCAAAGCCGCAGAGGTGGGGGCTGACGGTATCGAGCTGGACGTACATCTTTCACGGGATGGCGTGCCGGTCGTTATTCACAACAACAGCGTGGATGCAACCACCGACGGCACCGGTCTGGTGCGCGAGTTAACGCTCGCACAGCTCAAGGCCTTGGACGCTAGCGTGCATTTCGATGCGCCGGATTCGGCCGCACCGCATTCTGATGCGGCTTTTGCTGGTGAGCGTATCCCCACGCTGGAAGAGGTGCTGGCTGAGGTCGGTGCAAAGGTGTTGGTCAACATCGAACTGAAGGCTGGCCAGACGGTAGCTTTGGTGTCCGCTGTTGTGGACCTGGTCAGACGCATGGAGATGACGGATCGCGTGTGGTTTTCGTCTTTTAAGCCCTACGCGCTTTACCGCGCGCGGGCCCTGGCACCGGAAATTCCTTGTGGGTTGCTGTACGGCCCGTTGAATCTGGGGACGCTGTTGTTGAGACCATTTACGCCTCACGAGGCGCTGCACCCGTATAAGGATATGCTCACTGAGCGCTTTGTGCGCCGGGTGCATCGGCGTGGGCTGCGTGTCTTCACGTGGACGCTCGATGATCCCGTCGTGGCGCGAAAGTTCGCCGCGTGGGATGTTGATGGCATCATCACCAATGAACCGGCGGAAATCCTGGCGGCTCTAGAATAGCGTGCGAATGAGGATATTTCACCACAAAGTTACCAAGACACGAAGGTATATAAGTACTGATCCAAACATAACTTTCTAAACATCTATACGCTTTCAGGGGAGCTGAAATGGTTCAGTTTCATACCCACGGATCAGTAGTTCGATTTGTGTCTTGGTGGTTTATTCGGATGTCTGCCGAAAGTGGGACTGCGCTGCTAACTCGGCTTCGGGCAGGGTTCCCGCCATCCAGGCGCTGATGTCCTGTCCTGCGAGTTGAGCGAGGTACTGCACGGTCTCTGCATTCCCGTGAATCGTCAGCGCGATGGTTACGGTTTCGGGCACAAGACATCCGCTTTGGAACACCCCTGCAGTCTCGTCTAGCATTGTCCACAAGAGTTGGGCACTCTCCGGGGGTGGCGTTTCGGCGGGATAGCTGATGGATAGGGTGATGTAGAGTTGTTGGCTATCCCAGGCTACGGTTGCTGGATCCTGGACGGGCACAGACAAGTCATTGCAGGCATCCAGCATCGTCTGTACGCAGCGAGAAATCTGCGTCTGGACAACGGGGGGCGCTGCCGGGGTGGAGGACATCGTTCGTATCACGATGGTAGCCAACGCGCCAATAACGATGAAATCCAGCACGCCCAGGATGATCAAGATGTATTTTTGTTTACGCGTCATCGCGCCACAGTATAGCACAGCGCGCCATCCCTGCAACAGCGTATCTAGGATCTTATCATTCTTTTGGTTTAACTTATCTCAGGTTCTTGCTAGCTCAAAAAATCCGCTTTAGCGGCAAAATAGCATCCAATGACTGAAGAGCAAACAACTGATACCAAGGCAAGTGGGGCAAAAAGAGGCCTGTCGGGGATCTCCAGTGGTCTGCTGGCCTCTTTTCTGCTTGGATGGGCACCGATCTTGGGTAAATTCGCCTATCGTGCCAAGGTTGATCCTATGACGTTGGCGGCATTGCGCACGGCGGTGGCGGCACTTTTCTTGTGGGGCGTCTACCTTATCTTTTGGCGCAGGCGTATTTTCATCAGGTGGTCCGCCGTGTTGAATTGTCTCCTCATCGGCATCATCAATGGCATCGGTTCGTTATTTTACTATAGCGGCTTGAGCCGTCTCGACGCCTCGCGTGCGTCGCTACTTGGCGCGTTCTATCCCGTTTGGGCGGTGATCTTTCTGAGCGCCTCCGGACAGCCGATCCGCCGGGCGACGTTGGGGCGTCTGTTGATCTCCTTGAGTGGTGCGGTGCTGGTGACTTCGCCGTGGATGATGAGTACCCTCACCGACTATCTTGGCATTATGTTGATGCTGGCCTACGCAGGATTGACCGGCTGGTACCTGGTGATGGGCCAGTGGGTGTTGGCCGACATACCATCGCAGTCTGGGACGCTGTACATCCTCAGCGGTATGGCGGTGACGGTCGCCATCGCGCGTGCCATCAGCCAGGGACCCCTTGCCGCGCCGATCTCTGCATCCGGCTGGGCGGCGATTGTCGCGCTCGGATTGACCACGGCGTTTTCGCGGCTGGCGATGTTCTTTAGCCTGGAGAAACTCGGCGGCGTACAAACGGCGATTATCAGCCTTGTGGAATTGGCCGTCAGCCTGACGCTGGCGTTTATCTTCTTAAACGAACGCCTGGCCTGGTATCAGTGGGTCGGCGCGATTTTGCTCCTCGGTGGTGGTGTTTTGGCCCGGATGGACATCGAGTCCGGCGCTGTACCGCCACAAGCCTTCAATCCGATGGATGGTTAGAGGGCGCGTGCTGCGTTTCTGATTTGGCCGACGACCAATTCTCATCTTGACCGAGTCGTTCTATTTTATCAATACCCCCTTAACACGAGCGGCAGGTAGATGCGATATAAAACGCTCAAAGCCCACAGTTCCTTGCCGCGGCTGCCATCATCCGCGCTGAAAAACAGCAGTGCCCCGGCCTGGGCGATGCTTTCCGGTGCCGCGCTCTCGCTGCCCGGATAGATGTCGCTGACCAGCCGCGTCCCTGCTTCCGTGCCATTGCTCTGCCATAGTTCTCTGCCGTTTATGCCATCATCGGCGGAGAAGAAGACGACGCTACCGGCGCTAGTCAGGTTCTCGGGATTCGAACTGAAGGTTCCCGAATAAATATCGCGGACGCGTACGGTTCCGGTTACGCTACCATCGCTCTTCCACAGTTCTCGGCCGCTTGTGCCATCATCCGCAGAGAAGAAAAGGGTGCCGTTTGCATTGATGAGATCCTGTGGCCCGGATTCCTCTCCTGGGGTGATGTCCTTGACCATCACCGTGCCCGTCATCGTGCCGTCACTCTTCCATAATTCGTAACCCTCTGGATCCGTGTAGGCGCTGAAGTAAAGCAGACCATTTATCGCCGTTAGATACTCGGGGTCGGAAGAATCTGTCCCAGAAACGATGTCCTTGACGCGTATGGTTCCGGTGACGGTGCCGTCGCTCTTCCACAACTCACGGCCACTGACACCGTCATCGGCAGTGAAAAAGAGCATGCCGTCCACGCTGGTCAGGTGTTGCGGGTATGCGCCGGTCGTGCCGGAGACGATGTCTTTGACGCGGACCGTGCCCATTTCGGTGCCGTCGCTCATCCATAGTTCGCGCCCGCTACTGTCATCCTCGGCGCTGAAGAAGAGTTTGCCGTTTACGTCGGTCAGGTATTCCGGTTCTGAGTTACTTGTGCCGGAGTAGATGTCCTTCACGAGGAGGGTTCCCATCTCGGTACCATTGCTCATCCACAGCTCTTCACCGGCGATGCCATCGTGTGCGA
>JBJYXQ010000363.1:0-2737 GCA_046260035.1 Anaerolineae bacterium | reverse complement strand
GTGTCCGACGCGCTGATCGCACATCTCGTCGAGCAGGATGTTTACGTCGTCCCCACCCTCACCGTGCTAGAAGCTTACGGCGCGTTGAGTGGCGCACAGAGCAACTTGCGGCGCTTCGTGGACGCAGGTGTTCCTATTGCCTTGGGCAATGACTACACGCGGATTCCGCAAAACAACTTCGATCACTTCGATCTGGGGATGCCCATGCACGAAATCCAACGCATGTCCGAAGCCGGAATGACGCCGATGCAGATCATCGTCGCTGCCACGCACAACGCCGCCCACGTCTGCGGCCTGGAGAATGATTTGGGCACGCTGGAAGCCGGTAAAGCTGCTGACGTCCTTGTGGTTGATGGAGATCCTTTACAGGATTTGCAAGCGTTGGAAAATATACGGCTCGTTATTCATAACGGTGTCATTATCCGAGACGAACGACCCGCGTCGGCGTCTGGTGATTAGGAGAGGCGAATATGTTCAGGCGCAAAATTGCGATTCACTTGGTGATGCTTGGCCTGTTATTTGCAGGCTGCGCACAGCCAACGCTGCCAACCGCGGCGCCCCTGCCAACCGACACGGTTCAGTCGACAATGACAGCACAACTGCCCTCGGTGACGCCTGTCCCAACGCACACGCCAGTTCCTTCACCTACGTCGATCTTCACGCCGCAGGTCTCAACGCCAACACCGCTTCCTCCCACGCTATCAAGTGACGCGCCGCTTGTATTGTTCGGCACGCTCATCGATGGTACGGGAGCAAATCCCATACTTGGTGCCGCGCTCGTGATCCAGGACGGGCGTATCATTGCCGTTGGCCCGCGCGATGGAGTAGTGCTTCCCACCGGCGCGCAAATTGTCGAAATGCCGGATACAACGATTTTGCCTGGCTTCATCAACACCCACGTTCACAATGCATACGGCGCGGGTTATCTGCGGAAGTGGTCACTGACGGGTGTGACCACCGTGCGTGACATAGGCGCGCCATGGGAAGAACCTTACACGTATTTCACGACCCGCGACCGCCTGAACCACGACCCTAAAAACGCGCGCCTCATCGCAGCGGGACCGCTAGTGACCGTGCCGGGTGGCTATCCCATCGTTGGAAATAACTTTCCATCTTTGGCAATTACATCGCCGGAGGACGCGCGGAAGCAGATCAACCGGCTGATTGACGATGGGGCTGAGGTCATCAAAATTACCATCGAGTCGGGCGTCGGACCGATCCTATCACCGGAGGAAGCGCTCGCCATCGTTGAGACCGCGCACGCGCGCGGCATTCCGGTAACGGCGCACGTGACCCGGGCCGCCGACTTACAGCGCGCGCTGGATGCGGGTGTGGACGACATCGCACACATGACGATGGGGCCTGTACCTGACGAGACGCTCCGCCAGATGGTCGAGGCGGATGTCGCCTGGGGACTGACGCTGGCGGCCATAAACTCCAGCAGTAGTCGTGACAATCTACGTCGTTTCCTTGAAGTTGGGGGCACCGTGGTGATGGGCAACGATGGGGGCTATCTGCCCGGGCTGGAAATCGGAATGCCGGTACAAGAATTGCTGGCGATGCAGGACGCGGGCTTGACACCGATGCAGATCATCGTCGCTGCCACGCACAACGCCGCCCACGTCTGCGGTCTGGAGAACGAATTAGGGACATTGGAGGTTGGCAAGCTCGCGGATGTACTCGTGGTGGACGGAGATCCCCTACAGGACTTACAGGCATTGAAAGATGTGCACCTCGTTATCCACGGGGGCGTCATCATTCGTGATGAACGTTCCTCAACGAATTGAACAACTTCAACGGAACATAGTGCAATCTATTGAGGCCATTTTTACGGGAGGTATGCAGCATGAATGAAACAATCACACCAAAATCGTCAAAAGAAGTGACCCAAGGGGTCGTGAAGTGGGCCGTTCGGGGCATGTTCGCCAAAGTCGTTGTAGCATTGATCCTGTTCCTGTCCGCCGGGCGCTGGGATTGGGGGATGGGCTGGGTCTATGTGGGCGTGTTTTTCGCCTTTGACCTGGCGACGGCTTTGGTTGTCCTGCCACGCAACCCGGCCCTGCTGGCGGAGCGTGCGCAACTTCAGGAAGGCACCAAGGGTTGGGACAAAATCGTCGTCAGGCTGGCGGCAGCCTATTTCCCGATGGCCTCATGGATCGTGGCGGGGTTGGACGAGCGTTGGGGCTGGAAACCTGACGTATCGCTGGCAGTGCAAATCGTCGCACTGCTGGTGACATTGTTAGGCTATGGTATCACTGTGTGGGCGATGGGCGTCAACGCTTACTTCTCAACGACGGTGCGACTTCAGAGTGAGCGCGGGCACAAAGTTGTGACCACCGGCCCCTATCACATTGTGCGCCATCCGGGCTATGTAGGCGCAATGCTGTTTACACTGAGCGCCCCGCTGCTGTTAGGGTCCGTATGGGCCGAAATTCCAGCCTTGCTATCGGCGGTGTTTTACGTCGTGCGGACCATTTTGGAAGATCGGATGTTACACGAAGAACTGGAAGGGTATCCAGAATATGCTGCTTCGGTGCACCACAAGCTGCTACCGGGCATCTGGTGAGAAAAAAGGAGGTCATCATGGACAAGCAAGGTTTTCGTACAATGCTGCAAACACGCAAGCTTTCCGATGAGAAGATAGAAGCCGCGATTGCTCTGGTGGAACATTTCGAGCGTTTTGCCGAAGATGCAGGCGCCATGCCCACTGCGGAAGTGGCCTGGGCCTTCTCGGAGC
>JBJYXQ010000362.1:2567-3910 GCA_046260035.1 Anaerolineae bacterium | reverse complement strand
ACGTTCGCTTGCTGGCTTGGTACAGGAAGTCATCGATGAGGAGACGTGTTTTCTCATAGCGTTTGATCAGCCATCGCGACAAAGCGCTCCTGAGGATGCGGAGCACCAGTGTGGCCAGATAAGCCACGCCAAGTGCGATAAGCCAGTTGAGTACGGTGTTGTTGAAAATAATGTAGTTCAGCCATTTGTCAAAATTCATAAAGAACCTCTGGATCGGTTGTTATCAGATTTTCCAGTTCACCCAGGCGTAGATAGTCTAAATCCACTACCGGGGCACCTAACGCGCGTCCGGCGAAACCGCCGTGGTAATCGGAGCCACCTGTGATGAGCAGGTCGTGACGCTGGCACCAGTCGACACACAGCGCCGTCATCGTAGTATCGTGGGCGTAGGAGTAGCATTCGACACCGGCGATGCCGTAGTCCAGGGCTATGTTCAGATCCTCTTCGGTAAATCCATCGCGATCGAAGCTTGCCCCTGGATGCGCGAGAATGGGCACGCCACCCGCCGCACGAATCACCGTTACGGCCTCGGAGGGATGCGCAAAATCGGGCCACTGGTGTGTCATCTGCGGCCATAACACGCTAAAGAACTCTCTCACGTCCGGGCAGATCCCCCGGTCGATGAGGTAGTTGAGTGAGCGCCAGCCACCGTGCGTGTGGTCGTGTTCGTATGTCGCGTAGTCGTCCATGTCGATGGCGTATCCCTGGCGAATCAAGTCTTGGATGTTGGCGTCATCAGTATCCTTGAGTAATGCGTCATTCCGTTCAAGCACGCTTTGCAGCTCGGCGTTCTCCGGATCGATGCCGTAACCCAGGATGTGAAGTACCAATTCTTTCGGGGCGTGACTCCTGTCCATCGTCGATACCTCGACGCCGCGCAGGAAGGCAATCCCCGCTGCGCGTGCCAGCGCTTCTGTCGCGCGGACGTTGGCCGTTGTGTCGTGGTCGGCGATGGCAAAGAGGCCAATCTTCGCCGCCTGGATACCTTCAATCACGCGTTCCGGTGTCCAGCAACCGTCGGAAGCCGTGGTGTGGATATGCAAGTCCACGCGCATTGGTGTTTTCCTCCTCAATCTGGGTAGTTAGCGTGTTGATTCTACCTGTGTTTCCAAATCTGCACAAGAACGATTCTGTAGACAGGGTCTTATCATTCTCGCTGAACTTCAGGGGAATACGTCCACTTGCTAATTCTTGCGGCTAAAGCCGCCGTTAAAAAGGGTGTTTTGTGGTTTGGGGGGCCGCCCGCAACCACAAAACAACCCAAAAACCCATTGAACAAACCCCCCCACGCAACGTTATCATAAATGGACTTTGGGAAGGGATTTGGTTTTTGAAAAACCATG
>JBJYXQ010000362.1:0-2557 GCA_046260035.1 Anaerolineae bacterium | reverse complement strand
GTTTTTTTGTGTTGGCGCCCGCCCCCCCCAACAACAAAACACCCCTAAACCAATAGCTTTAGCCATACGATTCACTTGCGCGATAGGCACATTTGGAGAACGATAAGACCCTGAGAATCCTGTAGATGTCTACAGTAGAAATCATGTGTCATCATTGCTATACTGAAAGTACAAACGGGAAAGTGCCCGTTTGACTATCAGTGTATGGAGGTTAAGATGACGCAATCGATGGTTTCTCCCGAAGGGAATCGACCGGTGCGCCAGCCCCCTCAGGCAACGAAGGGGGTGGTCGACCGGCTTTTCAAACTGGCGACGATTTTATTGGCGACGGCAGTGGTGCTCGTGTTGCTGGTGGTGGTCGGACGCTCGGCCGTCTACAAGATCCATGCTTACGAGCGTGGGCTACATCTGCGCGGTGGGCGTTTCGTCTCTGTGGACGATCCTGGCTGGCACATACAGATCCCGCTGGTGGATACGGTCATCATCGTTAAGGTGAATGAGCGACTGGGCTATGTTGAGCAGGTGCCGGCGATGACATCTGACGATGTGACGATGGACGTCTCCTTGCAGTATACTTATCGCGTGAGCGATCCGGAGCGTTTTGCACTAGAGGTGGATGACCCGGAGCGCATCATCTTCGAGTTCGTCCAGGGCAAGCTGCGGGACGTTGTCAACACAAAAGACATGACCGAAGTGATGCACAGTCGTGCGGAGATGAATACCGAGGTGATGGCGGCGTTGCGTGAGAAGGAAGAGCAATACGGCGTTAAGTTCGTCACCGTGCAGATTCAGTCTGCATCTCCGCCAGAGGAGGTGGTGACGGCCATCAAGGATCGCATGGTTGCGGTGCAGCGACAGGAGCAGGCGCAGGCCGAGGCCGCACAGCGTCGCACCCTGGCAGACGCCGAATACTACGCGGCGCAGAAGCAGGCTGACGGTAGTGCCTACGAGATCACCGCCCTGGCTGAAGCCGATGCACAGCGCATCGCCGTGACCTCTGCCGCCGAGCGCGAGGCCATGCAGGCGATCCTCGCCGCGTTGCAGGGTAAGGGTGAATTGGGCGAGCAGTACATTCAGTTGCTCATCGCCGAGCAGTTGAAAGATAACAGCAAGTGGATCATCAGCGGCGGGACCGGCGAAACCGTCCCTGTCGTTGAACTACGGACGACGCCGTAGGGAAGTAGACGGTAGTCGGGGCGCGAAGATTCGCGCGACAGTAGACGGGTTTGGAATAGACGTTTCCTGTCTACTATCTACGGTCTACTGTCTACGTGACTAAAGGAGCTGCTTATGAAACGTGCATGGATCATTGTAATTTTGGCGGTGATCGTGCTGGGCGTCGTCGGTATCGGGGTGGCGCGGCGCGGCCTCGGCCCTACGCATCAGAGTGACCTGTCGCAGCCGCGCATCTACGCCTACCGCGATTGGCAGAGTGTGGGGGTGCAGGTCAACCAGGGCGATCTCATCCGCTTGCGCGCGCGGGGAAGGTGGCTGTATACGCCGGGCGAATATCACGGCCCGGAAGGTCACCGCATTTATCGCGCTCCGAGTTACTACCCGGTTGCCGGGACCGCGGGCGGGGTGCTGCTTGGGCGCATCGGCGAGGACGGCCCTATTTTTATCGTAGGACGTGGGGGAACCTTCTACGCCGAGCGTTCCGGGTTGTTGTACTTACGGATCAACGACGACATTCTCAGCGATAACGATGGCTACGTCACGGTGGAGGTTTCGGTCACGTCACCGACACCGGATCAGTAAGAGTCTACTTTTGTAATCTTTGTTGTCCAACATCTCATTTAAGGTATACTGACAATCACGCATGCTATTGAGGCATGCGTGATTGTTCGTATATAGTTGAGGGAAGAACATGCATCATACGATTGAAGTTGAACATCTCTCGTTTGATTATCCGGATGGGCGGAGTGCGTTACGCGATGTTTCGTTGCAGATCGGCATGGGCGAAAAGGTGGCGCTCGTTGGACCAAACGGAGCGGGCAAGTCTACGTTGTTGTTGCATCTTAACGGCATTTTGACGTCCGCGGATGGCACGGTGCGCGCGTGCGGCCTCGACATGCGCAAGGAGAACCTGGGCAAGGTGCGCGCCGGTGTGGGAATGGTCTTCCAGAATCCCGATGATCAACTCTTCTCGCCGACGGTCTTCGACGATGTGGCTTTCGGCCTGTTGTACCAGGGCCTTCCTGAAGCCGAGGTGCGCGCGCGGGTGGCGCAAGCGTTGGCCACCGTGGAAATCGCGGATTATGGGGATCGCGTTCCCTATCATCTAAGTGCTGGCGAAAAGAAGCGCGTCGCCCTGGCGACGGTGCTGGCGATGGATCCCGAAATCCTGGTGCTGGACGAGCCGACCGGCGGCCTCGACCCGCGCGGGCGGCGCAGCTTCATCAACTTGCTGGACTCGCTGCCGCAGACGATGCTCGTGGCGACACACGACCTGCGCATGGTGCGCGAACTCTTCGACCGTACTGTTGTGTTGGATGGCGGGCGTGTCGTCGCCGATGGCGCGACGGCGGACATTTTGACGGATGCGCCGTTGTTGGCG